>JBAPTX010000165.1:0-14199 GCA_049282375.1 Calditrichia bacterium | reverse complement strand
CCCCAGGGGCGTTCGCTGTTTGATGAGGACTATTTTAATAAATATGTGGGATCAGGGAATGACAAGCTTTTAGACTACGATGCGCAGGAAATCCGTAAAATCTTTCAGCAGCGCTACCGCCATTTCTGGAACCTTCCCGGCCTGAAAACTTTTATGGCGGAATTTCCCTGTTATCCCATTCTGGACGATCATGATATTGTGGATAACTGGGGGGCGGATCCGGCGCATCAGGAGCCGCAGTGGAAATCTTTGGGGCTGGGAGCCCGCTGGGCCTATCTGGATTATCAGGGAACGCGCATGATTGCACCGCCGCAAGAATTGCCTTCTGAATTTCATTATGTAATTGAATACGGAAGTATTGCCGTATTCGTTATGGATATCCGCTCGCAGCGCCGCGCAGGTGACAACGGGCAGTTATACAGCGACGCACAGCAGGCCGAGTTTGAAAATTTTCTGAAAAAGAATCAGGATAAAAAAATGCTCTTTGTTGTGCTGAGCGTTCCGATTGTTCATTTACCGCGCTTACTTGCCAGATTAATGTCCACTCTGCCACCTTCCGGTGAAGATTTTTCAGACCGATGGTCATCAGGTAAACATGTGGAGGACCGCGACCGCTTTCTTGAGATACTGCACGACCATCAGATTTCTCATCCTGAACAGCCGGTGGTATTGCTGAGCGGTGATATCCATATCGGCTGTGTGCACCGCATCCGCTGGAATAAAAAAGAACCGGACCTTTTTCAGGTTGTTTCCAGTCCCATCAGTCATTCCATCAGCCCCATGATCGGCTGGGGTTCCAATCTGCTGATCCGCATGAACCGGAAAATTTCCACGCTGGATGGTAAGTTAAAAGGAAAAGTACGGTTATTGAAGGGGGTAAAAGGCTACCGGAAAAATCCCTATATTAAGATGAATGTGGCCATTGTGGAAATCAGTACCCCCAGTTCCGGCGCCATTCCCAAAGCCGAATTTTTTCTTTATGGCCATGAAGGGGTCGAACCGGTTTGTGTTTACCGTTCCGGCAGGATTTCCACACAATGAGAATGGGTACATGGAATAGGGGATAGGGAATAATGGAAGGTATAGGGTATATGGTATAAGGTATAGGGTATAAGAGCCTTAATTGCCACTACCTTCAGGTAGTGGAAGCAATATCTATTATTAAAGAAGAGGGCTTCAGCCCAAATATTAACACAATGAGACCGGTATATGGAATAGGGTATAAGAGGCTTACTTGCCACTACCTTCAGGTAGTGGAAGCAAGATCTATTATTAAAGAAAAGGGCTTCAGCCCAAATATTAACAATCCATTCTATAAAATAAAATCCGAACCCTTCTCCGCTGCACGATGAGGACCGGTATAGGGTATAGGGTGTAGAGGGGAATCGTCTGACAGCAGCTTAATTGCCACTACCTTCAGGTAGTGGATAAAGGATTATCATTATAGAAAAGGGCTTCAACTCCCAAATAACAACATACAATTTGAGAAAAATTTAAAATCCTGAATTAAAAAAACCGGACGTTCAACAAACTGCCTGAACTTCCGGTTTTTATTTATGAAAATAAAAAAAGGCTGCACCTTTTCAGATTATTATTGACCCGCAATTTATTACGGAGTGAAATCCTTCCAGCCGGTTTTACCATCCAGTTTGGTAACCGATACCCGGTATTCCACCCCGGCTGTTAAAGCTTTTTCCGTCTGGGCGGTTTCAATCGCCCCGGTGGGAACCACCCCGTGTTTTGCCGGCGAAGCAATATTTGCCTGCCCGGGAGTGGCAATGCCCCAGACAATGACGGTGGGATCTGCAGTGCGCACAACCGAAACACTAAAGACATTCCCCGCCGACCAGGAATAGTTGGGGGTGGTGCCCGAAGAGACTGTTACGGCAAAATCCCCCTGAGTTGCAGGCCCGGTGGGATTTTTTTTATCATCATCCTTGCTGTCACTGCAGGCGGAAATAAATAAAGCAATGATTAATCCGGCCATCCATAGTTTTATATACTTCATAAAAAATCCTCCACTTGAATGATTAGAATTAAAAGAACAAAACGAAAGGTAATAATAAATATATAAATAAGTGATTTTGATGCAAGCAGAAATTTGGGGAATTTATATTCAGAGAGTAATAATTTTCATTAATTAAAAAAAAGAAAAACAGTCGTCCTTAATCTGCTGAAGGGGGGAGGATGGGTATAAGGTATAAGGTATAAGGTATAAGGTATAGGGAATAAGAGGCTCAATTGCTGCTGCCTTCAGGTAGTGGGAGAAGGATTTATTGTAAAAAAAAAGGGCTTCAGCCCAAAATACCAGCCTGCAGCCCTAAATACTGACACTCAATTTTTTATTCAGCCGAATTCAATTTCATTGATAATCCCTGCTCCCAGGCAAACTTCTTCGCGGTAAAGGGCAGCAAACTGGCCGCCGGCAATGCCGTTGTCCGGCCGTTCCAGATAAACAATTCCCTCCGCGTCACCTGTCTTTTCAATCCGGCATTTGATAAATTCCGGGCCGTGCCGGATTTTAACCTTGAGATCTTTTAATTCCGGCCATTTTCCGCTGATCCAGCTCAAATCTTTCAGGCCGAAAGAATCCGCGGGAATATTTTCCACATACCGCCGGTGACTCAGCCAGACCGTATTGCTTCCCGGTTCTTTACGGACCACATACCAGGGGCCGCCGGACAAACCTAAACCCTGCCGCTGGCCGATGGTATAAAACCAGTAGCCCTGATGTTGCCCCAGTTTCTTCCCGGTTCCGGCTTCAATAAAGTCACCCGGTTTTTCCCCCAGATGAAATTTTACAAAATCCCTGTACCGGAACTGACCCAGAAAACAGATACCCTGACTGTCTTTACGGTTTTTGTTAGGCAAATTCCATTTTTGCGCCAATGCCCGCACTTCCTTCTTGGTATAATCTCCCAGAGGAAAAAGCAGCCGGCTTAATTGCCGCTGTTGTAAATAAGATAGAAAATAGGTCTGGTCTTTAACGGGATCATCTGTTTGTTTCAGCAGGTATTTGCCGTTTTGCTGTTCCACCCGGGCATAATGCCCGGAAGCGACTTTCCGGAAGGATGCCCCGATTTTATCAATAAAAACACCAAATTTGATCAAACTGTTGCAGAAAACATCCGAATTGGGCGTTCGGCCGGCTTTCAATTCTTTTAAGGCATACGAAACCACCAGGTCCCAGTACTCCCTTTGCAGGGAAATAATTTCCAGGGGGACGCCGGCTTGTTTGCAGACCGCTCCGGCATACCTGAGATCCTCTTCCCAGGGACAGTCACCCAGAAAGGCCAGATCGTCCTGCAGCCATATTTTCAGGTAGAATGCAGTTACCGGATTCCCCTTTTCCAGCAGCAAACGCAGGGCAACCGAGCTGTCCACACCGCCGGAAAGCAGCAGAGCTGTTTTATGAACGGACCGGGTATTTTGCCTGCTTGTATTCACGGGAAGTCATATTAAAAAAGTAAAGGAAGGTTCCGGAAATTAAAAGTTATGCTGAACTGCCGGGCGCAAATCGATGGCCAGGCTCAGGGCACATACACCAGCTTATCGTCATAATTGAGGCGGTCACCGGGGTCTTCCAACTGCACAACAAAAGCAATTTTATCCGGAGTCATCCGCAGCAGCCTTGCCGTTCCCACCTTCCGCCAGCTATCTTCCGATTTCCGTACTATGGCAAATTCTTCCTGCGGCCGGATATCCATTCCGGGCAGGCGGGAAATAAAAATTGTATTTTCCACAATAGCCAGAATATTCATGAGTTCCATGCGGCCGTTATCCCCGGATTCTAACTTCAGCAATTCCGCTTGTTCGTGGTGCAGCTTTAATTCAACCGGGAACGCATATCCGGTGCGCAGCCCCAGCGCCAGCCGCTCTTCTCCATATTGAACAAAGGGTTCAATGTGAAAGATGGACTGCCGGGGGCCGCTGAAAAGGGTGGAAAGGCGGAATTGCAGAAAGAGGCCCTCATTGTTCACCGTGAACTCGTTTTGAACAGCCGGCTGTAAAACCGAACGGATGCTCTGGTAGGCAAGGCTGATTCCCGGCTGAAACAGTATTTTGCGGCTCTGGACCATTTGTGCGTAAAAGGTGCCGCCCAGCCGCAGCCGCCTTTTATCAGCTTCCAGAAGGCCGCTGCTGAGTGCGGAAGATTTCCAGAATTCCCGCCCGAACAATACATCGGCCGAAAAGCCGAACGGCAGGTGTTGTGCGTTTCCCTTAAATAAAAACAAATGAAATTCCGGCTGGATAAATTTGGCGCCGAGCTGGCGTACTTTGAAATCCGCCCATTCATCCTGCTGGTCATACTCCAGATATCCGGCAGAGAGCCCCAAACTGAAACGGCTGTTCATTAAAAAGCCGCCCGAAAAGGAAAACCCGCTGTACTGCTGGTCCGCAATATATCCCCACTGAACACCGATTCCATCCAGTCCCGCCGGAAGGTATTCCCCCTGAGCAAAAAGCTGCTGCAGCGGAAATAACAACATCATGATCAGCAGTAGTTTTCCTGATTTTTGAAAAATACCGGTGCTGTTTTTATGGCAGGAATTCAGGATTGGCGGCATTTCGAGTTTCCTTATCGGGGTTTGGGGTGGACTGGCTTTAAATTTCAGTTTTCCGGGGTGCTGACGGGTTTATTGTTTTTGTGAAAAGAGCAGCCTTTATGACAGAAGGGTTGGCTATAGGAAATTATAAACCTGTGCCGGTGTTTTTGCAAGAAAAAACAGTGGTGAAATCCTGTTAATCTTTCCAGTTCCACCACAGCAGCAATTCAGGCTGGTGGCTGGTGGCGGAGGCAAAATAAACGGCGCAGCGAAAAACATAGAGCATGCAGCGGTCCACTTTACGGCCTGTCAAATTGCAAAGCCTTGCATAAAGTTCTTCCGGATCTTTTGCTTTCAGATCGTCCGGTGAGCGGAATCCAAGCTGGTACAGGTCATGGGCAATGGCAGGCCCCACTCCCGGTATTTTCTGCAGATTTTTTAACGCCCCTTTTATTTCATTCATTTTGTCCGGCCTCTTTCCGGATACATTCATATCCCTCATTTGTGATCTTCCTTTCTCCGGTAATGAACCCCTTTTTCCTCATTTCCCCTGAGTGTTTTTTCAGAAATTCTCCCAACTGCAGCTTGCTGATGGTCCAGTTTTTCAATTCACCGCCATACCCGGTATTTAAAGCCGGAATTATTTTTTTAAATATGTAAAAATTGCCGGAATTCTTCAGTTCGATTTCCAGTTCGCTATGGAAAATACTGCCTTCGGGCAGTCCATATTCCACCCGGTCGGCGGCCAGTTCGGCAACGGTTTTGCCGTTCTGCTTCAGCAGAAAAGTCTCGCGAATGGTATTCCGCCGCTGGATAAGCTGAAATCCGGCTTTTTTCAATAGGCTCTCCGCCGCTTCAGCACCGTTCAGGGATTCATGTGAAAAATGAAGCTGCATGCCCTGCTCCCGCAGGTGATTGATTATTTTTTTCAGAAAAGCCTGCGAGAAGGCGTCTTCCCACTCCATTCTTTTCAGGCTGGGATCCGCTGCCGGCTCAGCAGGGCCTTTAAGGGTCAGCCGTAATTTTTCCTCCCCGCTGCGCAGCCGCAGGGAATATAAGGTCTGCTGAAGGTTTTGCTCCGCCGTATCGAAATATTGATCCTGCAGGTGAAGCCGGGCAGCAGGAAAAACCCGCAAACCGCCAATTTCCTTTTTTACTCTGAGTTCGGAAAGCAGGGCGGCAAACTGCGGGTCCGGAAGCAGCAGTTTTCTCTCCCATTCCTGCGCCGGGTGCTTTTTCATCAGGGACTTTCCTGTTTTTTCAGGGGAAGGAGACGGGAGAGGAACAGTTCAAATAATTCGCCCTGTTCATTGGCAAGGATCAGCCGTTTGCCGTCAAAACAGATGGCTTCACACTGTTTAGCGAAAATTGGCAGCCACCAGGCATTTCCTCCGAAAAAGCGGCCGGTTTCCGGCTGGAATTCAAACACCCAGACCGCACGGGTGGTGATAACCGCCAGCATGTTTCCATCGGGGGAGATATCCGCGCCGGTAACCATGCCGCCGATATCTATGGTTTCCAGCAGCCGGGCGGCATTCTCTTCCACCGGATCCGGATTTTCCAGACTGTATAAGTGCGTCTGTGTATCCCCGCGATGTTTGGTTAAAATGTAAATTGTGTTTTCCCGGCAGAACATTGCCTCCGCATCAAAATTATTCATCGAATCGGGGAATTCCTTTTGTTCGGGATAATAGAACAGGATGCGCTTTAAAACGCTGGTGGTGACGGTATTCCGCGGATCGGGTTCGTTCAGGATATAGATGGCAAGGTCCCGCCGGATGCTGAAATTATTGCCAATATCCCCGATATAAAGCCGCCCCTGATTATCAATTGCAATATCTTCCCAGTCCACCGCTACCGCATCGGGGATGCGGATGCCCTGATAATCTTCCGCCCAGTCCGGTTTAATGGTATATCCCAGACGGGATACGGCAAAAATACGCTGCCAGTCACCGGAATCATTATGCGCCCAGAATACTTCCGGAAACCGGCGGCTTTTTACGATGCCGGAGGTTTCCGTTAAAGCCGGCTGTTTTAAATGGGCGTAGGGCTTCAACTTTACGGTTTCCACCTGCGGCAGAACATAAGGCTGGGAAATGCCGGCGGAGGTTATAAAAAAAAACAGCAGAGGAATGAACAGGTAAACCATTTTTCTACTTGACCCTTTTTCAGGATAACTTATGCTTCCGGCCGGCCTTTTCAAATAAATAAGTTGGAAAATCGGGTTAAAGATGCGCTGCTGCGCAGCAGGAAACGGCGATTAACCAGAAAATAACGGGCATGTAATTCAGATTTAACAACCGGGCAGTATCCTTTGTGAAAAAGGAGGATAGAATGCTGCCTGAGATAATCGCGGAATTGAATGTCCGCCACACCTGCCGTAAGCCGGTTTTTGTTCTGGGCGCACCGCGGTCCGGCACAAGTGTGATGGTAAAACTGCTCCGTAAATATCTGAAAGTAAATTTCGGGACCGAAAGCCAGTTCATCATCCGTTTGCACCGCGAATTATGGCGCTATGGAGATTTGAAGCAGGAAAATAACATGCGTCATTTGCTGGAGGATATTTCCAGCGAGCGCTGTTTCCGCCGCTGGAAAAAGCGGTTCGGCTTTGAACTGGATGTTGAAATGGTTTTCCGCGATTTAACAGAATATAATTACAGCGGCGCTCTGCAGGCAATCTTCCAACAATTTGCAGCCTACCACGGCATGCAGCGCTGGGGGGATAAAACACCGGCCTATCTGTACGATCTGGATACATTGCATCAGTTATTCCCGGACGCTCAATACATTCACATTGTGCGGGATGGGCGGGATGTGGCATTATCGGCGTTCGCTACCCCTTTCGGGGAAAAAAATCTATATAAATCGGCGGTAAACTGGCGCCAAAAAATTTCTCTGGCCCGGGAATTCAGAAGAAAACTGCCTCCCGGCCGTTTTATTGAAATCCGCTATGAAGATCTGCTTTGCGAGCCGCTGCTGGTTTTCGGGTGGCTCATAAAATTTTTGCGCATTGAAGACCCTGATAAGCATTTGATCGGCTTTATTGAAACTCACGTAAAAGAAGACTTACGCAGCAACAATGTTTACAAATGGAAGCGGCAGGGCCGGGCAGATGAGATGCATCTGTTTGATCGGCTGACTGCTGATCTGCTGGAGAGGTATGGATATGAAAGCCGTTTCTCCTCGCCCGGGGAAATTCATCCGTTTAGAAAATTGTATTATGAGATAAATAATTTCTTGAAGAAACGAATAGACAGCCGCTACTGGGCGGACAATCTATATAAATCCCGGCTTCATCTGCGCACGACCGGAAACGCTTTCAAAAAATTGCTCTATTCTTAAGGACTATCCACAACTCGAATAGGAAGGTTTTTATCAGTTGTCAAATTGTAAATAACCCCGGCCAAGAGACTATTCAATTTTCCTGACAAATCTTCCCGCAGATGAAATTCCCCTGTAATAAGACTGTAATACGCCATCACCATCTTGAGGCATGATTTTAAGAAAATGTACGGGAGAAAAAATGATGCATTCTGTTAACGGGAAGTACGGCAGTCCAGAAAGCGGGATTCGGCGCAGACGGTGGCGGAGCCTGATGTTTTTATTTCTATTCATTCCTGCGCTGATATTTTCGCAGAGCAAAACCGGCAAACTGATCGGAACCGTAGTGGACGGCGCCAGCGGCGAAGCACTGATCGGCGCAAATGTTTATTTTGAAAATACAGCCATCGGTGCGGCTACCGATTTAGACGGCACTTTTATCGTTTCCGACATCCCGGCCGGCAGTTACGATCTGATGGTGCAGATGATCGGTTATTCTAATTTGAAGATTACTGGTGTGCAGATTTCGGCAGATAAAACACAGAAGCTGGAGCTGGCCATGCGGCCGGAAACCCTGACCGCCGAAGAGGTGGTGGTGGAAGCGCGAATGATCCGGAACAATGAAGCGTCTTTACTGAAAGAACGCCAGAAGGCGGTTTCTGTGAGCGATGCCATCAGTGCCGAAGCGATTTCCCGTTCCGGCAGCGGGGATGCGGCGGAAGCAATGAAAAAAGTTACCGGCGCCTCCATTGTAGAAGGCAAGTATGTTTATGTCCGCGGCCTGGGAGAGCGCTACAGCAGCACTCAGCTGAATGGCGCTGAGCTGCCCACTTCAGACCCGGATAAAAAAGCATTTCAACTGGATCTGCTGCCCTCAAACCTTTTGGATAATATTGTAACGGTAAAGACGTTTACTCCGGATAAGCCGGGAAATTTCAGCGGCGGGCTGGTGGATGTGGGGACGAAAAGTTTTCCCGATCAGTTCACATTGAAAATCTCGGCCACTTCCAAATACAATACCCAATCCAACTACAATGGCGATTACCTGACTTACAACGGCGGCGGCAAAGACTGGCTGGGATATGACGACGGCACCCGCTCTATTCCCGCTATCCTGAAGCATCCGAAAGCGAATATTCCGCTGCCGGTGGAAGCCCGTTTCGATCGTGATAAAGCGCAGTGGCTGGATGCAGTGTCGACCGCTTTCAACTCAACAATGAATGTGAGCCGGGAAGCGGTTCCGTTTAACCGCAGTTTCGGATTTTCTGCGGGAAATCATATAAAGGTGCGGCAGGGTTCCACCCTCGGTTACATCGGGAGTGTAACTTACGACCGATCCTACTCTTTTTATGAAAACGGGGAAGTGGGGCGCTATACGCTGAATGACGGCGCCGACGGCCTGAACCCGCAGCTTCTGGTTTCCGATACCCGCGGCCGGGCAGAAACCAACCTGGGGGCGCTGGCCAGTATTTCTTTTAATATTAATCCCATGCACCGGATCGGCGGGAATTTTATTTATTCGCGAAGCGGAATTTCCACCGCCCGGCTGCAGAGCGGCTCCTGGCCCCAGGAATTCGGAATCAATGATGAAACTCATCTCTACTACAACCGGGTGTTGTCCTACATCGAACGGGATATCCAATCCTATCAGGCCAGGGGTGAGCATCACCTGCCCGCTTTGCTGAATTTGACGGCAGACTGGTCGGCCACTTTTTCGAGGACAAGCCAGGATGAACCGGACCGGCGCCTGATCACCTCGATGGTCCGTTATTTCCCCAGCGACACCATCAATATTATAACCGGCTCCAATTTTGATAATCCTTCCCGCTATTTCCGCTATCTGCAGGACCGTAAGAATATTTTCAATTTAAACCTGACCATTCCGTTTGAGCAGTGGGGCGGATTGGGCAGCAGATTTAAAGTCGGCGCCAGTTATCAGGAAGGAAGCCGTGATTTTGAAGAGCGGATTTTCACCTATACTTTAAACAATAAACTGTTTAACGAGCTGGAGGGCGACATTTCCGGCCTTTTTGATAACGGCAATAACGGCATTGTGGAAGTGGATACGCTTGCCGGAGACCGCCTAAAATATACCTTCGGCAACACCATTTACGACAATTCCAAGCCTAAAAATAATTATGACGGCAGTGAATTGATCCGGGCCTACTATGCCATGCTGGATGTGCCGCTGACCCGGCGCCTGCGCTTTATCGGCGGCGCCCGTTATGAATCCACTGGTATGGATGTAGTCAGCGCGGACGAGACCCAGCAAAAAGGGCATTTGAAGAAGGAAGATGTGCTGCCTTCCCTGAATATTGTTTATCAGTTAAAGAGCAACATGAACCTGCGGTTTGCCGCCACTCAGACGTTGGCCCGCCCGAATTTCCGCGAACTGGCCCCTTATTCAACCAAAGAGTTTGTGAATGATGTTGAACTGCGCGGCAATCCGGCTTTGAAACGGACTCTGATAGATAATTATGATATCCGCTGGGAATGGTTTACCCGCCCGGGTGAAATCCTGGCAGTGAGCGGTTTTTACAAAGATTTGAAAAATCCCATTGAGCTGGCCTATGATCCGCTGTCCAACAAATCCAATCCGATTTTAATTTTCACTAATGTGCCCTCAGCGACCATAATGGGAGCTGAATTCGAAATCCGAATGAATCTGGATCATTTTCTGAATCCGCTTGGCAACTTTTCTTTCGGCAGCAATCTGTCTCTCATCAAATCCAAAGTGGATATTCCGGAGGGCGAGCTGAGCAAGCGCCGCGATGTCAATCCCGATGCACCGGATACCCGGGTGCTGCAGGGCCAGTCGGACTACCTGTTTAATATAGATTTAACTTATCACAACCGGATCGGCACAACGGCCGGCATTAATTATAATACCTTCGGCGAACGGCTGTCCAAAGTATCCGCGGTGATCACCCCCGATGTGTATGAGCAGCCCGCTCAGCAGCTTGATTTTAATTTATCTCAACTGGTCTATCATAACCTTTCTTTCAAATTCGGGATCAAAAACATTCTTAATTCCGCCTACCGGGAAGTTTACCGCTTCCAGGGGGAAGAGTACGTATATCTGAAGTACCGCCGCGGCATCACTTACTCGCTGGGATTAGGATACAGTCTGTAAAAGCAACAGGGGAACAGCCGTTGCGGTTTCCCCTAATTTTAACTTAATGTTTAAATCAGGAGGAGTATTGTATGAAGAAGTTTTTATTGGCAGGTTTGTTTCTTCTATTGCCATTGATGGCAAACAGCGCGACCATTGTGGTTTCACAGGATATTACCTCGAATACAACCTGGACCGCCAACAACGAATATCACCTGAACGGCCTGATATTTGTTGATTCACTGGTGACCCTGACCATTCAGCCCGGCACCGTCATTAAGGGATACCTGCAGTCCAGCATCACCACCGGCGACGGCGCCAGTGCACTGGTTGTGCGGCGCGGTGCAAAACTGCTGGCGGAAGGGCAGCCGGATTCACCGATCGTTTTCACCAGCGAGCTGGATGATTTAAATGATCCCTTTGATCTGGGTCCAACCGACCGCGGCCTGTGGGGCGGGTTGATTTTGCTGGGGCAGGCGACCACCAATCAGCCGGATACTTCCAAAAATCAGATTGAAGGCATTCCGCCCTCGGAAAACGCCCGCTATGGTGGCAATAACGACGCCGATAATTCCGGCAGTCTGAGTTTTATTTCCATCCGGCACGGCGGATTTTCCATCAGCGGTGTTCCCGGAGATGAAATCAACGGCCTGACCATGGGCGCGGTTGGCTCGGGAACTTCCATTCATCACATCGAAGTGTTTGCCAATTTTGATGACGGTTATGAATGGTTCGGCGGCACTGTGAATACCAAAAACCTGGTGGCGGCATTCTGTGCAGATGATGCTTTTGATTATGATCAGGGGTTCCGCGGAAAAGGGCAGTTCTGGTTTGCGGTGCAGGCGGATGATGAAGCCGGCCGCGGCGGCGAGCATGACGGCGGTGATGATGATGAAACCGGCCAGCCCTATTCCATACCGGTCATTTCCAATGTAACCTATATTGGCGCGGGTGTGGGCTCCACTCCGGCCGGTGACGGTAATGACCGTGCGCTGTATTTCCGGGACAATGCCGGCGGCAAATACTACAACAGCATATTCACCGATTTTGTCAATGTCGGGGTAAAAATCGAAGACCTGCCCAGCGGTGACGACAGCCGGATCCGGATGGATCAGGGCGATCTGCTGCTGCAGAATAATATCTGGTGGGCTTTCGGCGCCGGAAATACCCTCAGCGCCATTTCATCAGATTCTTACACCGAAGCCCATTTAAGCAGCCATAATAACCTAATGGTAAATCCTCAAATCAGTCATATTTCCCGCGATGTTACCGGTATGCTGGATCCCCGTCCCTCGGCTTCCGGCCCCGCTGCAACCGGCGCATTGCCGATGACTGACCCATTCTTCTCTTCGGTAAATTATTACGGCGCATTCGATCCCGGTGCACCCTTGTGGACCCGCGGCTGGACGGCGCTGGCCCAGGAACAGGTCACCGGTATTCATGAAATCCATCATCCAACGTCAGTCATTCCGGCAAAAGTAAGTTTAAGCCGGAATTATCCCAATCCGTTTAATCCCACCACCACCATTCAGTTTGAGCTGCCTGAAAGCGGTCTTGTGCAGCTCTCAGTTTACAATATTCTGGGAGAAAAAGTCGCTGCCCTGGTGGATGGACACCGTTCTGCCGGTGCTTACACGGTTACCTGGAATGCAGAGCGAATGTCCAGCGGCGTTTATTTTTACCGGCTGGAAACCGGCTCCGGTATTGAAACCCGGCGGATGCTGCTGATGAAATAGTAAGGGGGAAACTTCAACAGGTCCCGTACGTGCAGAGGGCGGTGTGTTCATGTCAGAGCATACTGCCCTTTGTTTTTTGAAGGCAGGGTTACAGATATTATTGATTTTCCAGCGGGCGCAGGGGAATATAACCGATCTGCTGCACAATCCGCTGTCCTTCTGTGCTGAGCACCCAGTCAAAAAAATCCTGCAGAAGTCCTTCCGGCTTGCTCCGGGTATAGAAATAAAGGTAGCGTGAAATGGGATAGAGATCGTAGCGCACGTTTAAGGCAGAGGGGCTGATGCCGTTTACTTTACTATGCACCACTTTGCTGCCATATGCGGTTCCGCCGTAGCCGATCCCTGCAGTATCCTTCAGAACGGCTTTTACAATGGCGCGGGTGGTCGTCAGTGTAGTCGCGCTGTCCAGGTAATCTTCGCCCTGTAGAATGTGCTCCCGGAAGTAAAAATAGGTGCCGGAATTCGGCGGGCGGATGTAAACCGAAATTTTTTGATCTTTCCCGTTAAGCTGTTTCCAGTTGCTGTACTCTCCCGTAAAAATTTGTTTAAGCTGTTTCAGAGCCAGATCCTGCACCGGATTAGCCGGATGAAGATAAATGCTGAGCGCATCCTTTGCTACCAGCAGAGAATAACCTACACTTTGGTAACGTTCAGCCATGCGGCTCAGCTCCTGCGGCAGCAGCGGGCGGGAAGCGGCTGCAATATCTGCATCTCCATCCAGCAGGGCCTTAACGCCTGCACCGGTGCCGCCGCCTTCCACATAAACAGCAGTTCCGGGATGTTCCGACATATATACCTGCGCCAGCCTGCGCAGTAAAATCAGCATGGTATCGGAACCTTTAATCCGCAGGCGGTTGGGCGAGGGGTGCTGCCGGGGCTGGCAGGTGAGGAACAGCCCTGACAGAATAAGTGCAGTCAGGAGAATTCGGCAGGCAATGGACTTTAATTTCATAAAAATCATTCTTTTTCCGCAGTAGTCTGCAACCGCTTATTCAAATAGACGGTTCCGGGCAGCCACTCCGGTTTTTGCGAACCGGAGGCCAGGCTCTCTGCCAGCAATTTGATGACCTTTAAATGCTGCACCGAAGCCCGCAGGTTTAAAGGCTGCTGAAGATCATCGAATGGCGAGTGGTAGCGGGTTTCCACCCATTGCTGAAAAATCCGGATCGCCGTTTCACGGGAATAGTGACGGTAATCGAATCCTTCCATGAGTAAAACAGAGGGAATGCCCGCCCGGGCGAAAGCAATCTGATCGGACCGCGCAAAACTTTGCCCCGCGGAAAATTCCGGCGGCAGAAGCGAAAACCTGAGGCCCATCCGTTCAGCAACACCGGCAATTATTTCCTGCAGTGTGGAGTATTCAGCACCGATTCCGATCACATCGTTAAACGTATCAAAATGCGCCAACCCATCAATATTGATATTGGCAACCGTGCGGTAGAGCGGCACCAGGGGATGGTCTGTGTAGTATGCGGCGCCCAGC
>JBAPTX010000164.1:0-2629 GCA_049282375.1 Calditrichia bacterium | reverse complement strand
CTTGCTGGTACTGGCATCCCCGCGAAAGTCATTCTGAATATTGCCGCCTACGTTGATATCCGGTAAAAAGTCAAACAGGCCGTTTCCTGCGGCCACTTTTACATTATGTCCGCTCTGTTTTTTGGATTCGGTGCGGGCATCGTTGCTGGCCTGGGAATATTCCATTACCAGAACCGTGAGGCCTTTGCCAATTTGTTCGCTTTTAATATCACTGAAAAGGCTTTTGCCCGCGGCCATTTGCTGGGCCGGTGCGGATATTGCCAGTAAACCTGTCAGCAGTATGATCCAATTTTTCATTTCTAAAACTCCTTAACAAAATCTTTGTATTCTAAAGGCAAACAGCCCGGTTTTTTTCCCTTACCTTTACCTGCAGCCGCTTTCGGGTATCGGTTATTCTAACCCAGATCAGTTCATCTTTCTGGCCATTCTGCAGGGCTTTGGCTTCAAAGGAAATCCGCAGCGCACCGCTCCGGTAATCCACTTCGAGTTGTTCTCCCCGTTTTACCAGAAAGGGCATCCGCAGATCATTTTCATCAATAACTTTACCGGCGGCAATTGTGTGTTTGGCGACTTTATTTCCAGGAAAATTTTCCGAATAAACAGGATGTCCGTACAAACGGGAAATATCCTTCTTCTCCCGCCGAAGCTGCCCGGGATCAATCCGGCTGCCGCCCGAAATTCGCGCAGCGGCCACCCACACCTGCCGGTAATAATGTACAATTAGAGGCAGGTAAACAGAGCACATGGGGCGCTGGCTGTGGTAAAAAGTAAAACGCGCAACCTGCTGACCCAAGGGCAGTTCTCCCTCCGGGCCTAAAGTCACCGAGAGCGAATCAGCGGTTTTCAGCAGGTGAACATCCGGTACTTCCTTCAGCCATTCCAATGAATATGAACCCGGCTGATTCTTAAAAATCAGGCACAGGTACTGTTCAACCGCAGCCCGGATATCAGCAGCCGGGACGGTAACTGTCGGGTTTGCCTTTGTCAGCGAAAAGCCGGCAAGAATAAGCAGACCGGTAAAAATTATCTTCATCCTTCGCATCAGGTTACCGTTTCATCTGGCTGGCAGTATGGTAAATCTCTTCGGTCGTTTTAATGGTTTTTGAATTCAGCTCATAGGACCGCTGGGCTTCAATCATGTTCACCATTTCCTGCACCACATCTACATTGGAGGTTTCCAGGAATCCCTGCTGAAGGGTTCCCAACCCGTCTTCCCCGGGTGCGCCGATAAGGGGTGCTCCGGAAGCAACGGTTTCCCGGTAAAGGTTACTGCCGATTGCCTCCAGCCCGCCCGGATTTACAAAACGGGCAATTTCCATTTGACCCAGCGGCATCGGTTCGTCATCGCCGATCAGTTTCACATTCACCTGCCCATCGGTGCTGATAAACACTTCACGGGCATCCTCCGGCACGGTGATGTCCGGTTCCAGCATAAATCCGTCGGAGGTGACCAGCGCACCGTCACCAGTCATCTTAAGAGAACCATCACGGGTATAAGAACGGGTGCCGTCCGGCATGCGGATAATTAAGAATCCTTCTCCTTCAATGGCAATATCCAGCGGATTACCGCTGCCGGTAATGGATCCCTGTTTAAAACTGCGCTGTGAAGCAACCACCCGGGTGCCGTTGCCCACCTGCAGGGCGCCGGGACGCCGGCTGTCCCCGCCGGTAGATTCTCCGGCTTTTTTGATGGTTTCATACAACATATCCTGGAACTCCAAAGAACTTTTTTTATAACCCGTTGTGTTGACATTGGCCAGGTTGTTAGCAATAATATCAATCGTCAGTTGCTGTGCATGCATACCGGATGCTGCTATTTTCAATGCTTTGTTCATTAGAATCTCCTTATCCTGTTTTAAAGAACGCGTCCTGCATCATTGATCAATTTTTCCAGGGTCTGATCCTGACTTTGAATGGCTTTCTGGGCAAATTCGAACTGACGGAATATTTCAATCATTTCAATGATTTCCGCCATTCCGGTAACATTGCTGCCTTCCAGAAATCCGGTTTTTACCGAAATTTCTTCCGGGGGCAATTCGACGGCTGCCGCATTATCCTTATCCGAGAAATAGGCACCGCTGATTTGCTCTAAAGCTTCAGGATTTTTGAAGCGTACCACCCGCAGATGATCCATCACCTGCTCCTGCACCATAATGGAGGCATCATCGCTGATAGTGAAATCCTGGCCGTTCAGAAAAATTTCTCCGCCGGTCCCCATCACTGAATACCCGTCCTGCGTTACCAGCCGGCCTTCTCCGTCAATGGTAAAGTTGCCGTTCCGGGTATAAACTTCGCCCACCGGTGTGTTGACAACGAAATACCCTTCGCCGGTCAGCGCCAGATCCAGCGGATTGCCGGTTTCGCGAAGGGCCCCTTTTTCGAAGACCGTCACCTGCTGCACAATTTTATCAGGATCGCTGGCTTCATCAATTAGTTCATGAAAAACCGCTTTGCTTTTCTTAAAGCCAATGGTATTCATGTTGGCCAGATTATTGGATAAAATATCCATCATCTTTCGCGGGGGCATCATGCCGTTTTTCGATATGTACAGTCCTTTAATCATACTTTCCTCACTTCAGGCAACTTTTTTTTCATGAAAAACCAGTTCTTCAGCAATACTTCTCCCAGC
>JBAPTX010000163.1:0-1613 GCA_049282375.1 Calditrichia bacterium | reverse complement strand
TTCGCCATGAATAATCAACATTGGCGTATTAAAATTTTCCACAAAATTCGCCGGATTCCATTTTTCGTATAAATTTCCCGTTGTCCAGGGATATCCATTAAATTCCCAGGCAGGAAACCAAAGCTCTTCAGTTGCCCCGAACATGCTGCGCTGCTCAAAAACCCCATCATGGGAAACCAGGCATTTGAACAGTTTATCGGGATTATGCCCTTCTATCCAGTTGATCATAAATCCGCCGTATGAAGCGCCGGCAGCCCCCACTCTTTCTTTATCCATGAAAGAAAACTGCTGCAGCGCCCAGCGGGTCCCCTTCATGATATCCTCAAAAGGAGCGCCGCCCCAATCCTTACTTACGGCATCTTTGAAGGCGCGGCCGTAACCGTGGCTGCCGTGGAAATTTATCATTATAACCACATAGCCCGGTGCGGCAAACATTTCCGCATTCCAGCGGTAATGAAAATCATCTCCCCAGCCGCCCTGCGGTCCGCCGTGAATAAGGCAGATCACCGGATATTTACGGTTTTCATCAAAATCGGGCGGCTTTACCATCATCAGGTGAATAGAATCCTCATTGGCGCCCTGAAACCAGAAATTTTCCAGCGGGTTCATTTCCAGTTGGGACAGTAACTCTTTGTTTGTAAATGTTGACTGCGTGAGCTTTTTACTGTTAATATCAAAACGATAAAGCTCGGTGGGCTGGTTTACCGCCTGCCTCGCCAGCACCAGATATTTGCCGTCCGGGCTGATATCAATCGCATTAATAAATTGATTATCCAGCAGCAGGGTCAGCTCCCCTTTTTTTACATCCGCCTGGTAGAGGCGGTGCCAGCCGTAATGAGGCACAAAAAAGTAAATCTTTTTGGCATCCGGCGACCAGACATAATCACTGACCGAGCGGTCCAGCGATTCAGTCAAATTTTTTTCCGAACCGCTCTTGCGGTCGTAAATCATCAATTCCTGCTGATCCGCTTCGTACCCGGCGCGTTCCATCGAAAGATAGGCCAGATAACGGCCATCCGGGGAAAAACGGGGGCCGTTGTCATTTCCGCCGCCGCTGCTGATTTGTTTTTCATCTCCGCCCTTCAGCGGTTTTACAAAAACATCATTATTGGTGCTGATGGCGACAATTGAATCGCGGTTCTGCACAAAAGCAAGCGATTCTCCATCGGGTGAAATCTGATAATCGTGCTCTGAACCCAGGGATATCGGCGGTGTGTTATATTCCCCCGGCGTCAGTGAGCGCACAAATTCTCCCTGCCGGTTCAGCAGCACCAGCCGGCTGAATTTCCCTTCTCGCCAGACATTCCAGTGGCGGTAAAGCAGCGCATCGATCACGCGGCCGCTGCCCTCTTCCTTTTGCTGGTTTTCCAGCAGGTCCATACTTTCCTGCGGAGTCTCAACAGCAGGAAGCATTTCTGTGGCGGCAACAAAACCTTCGCCATCCGGCGCCCAGATAAAGCCATCAATTCCGGTGGGCAGGTCGCTTATTTTTTGCGGTTCGCCTCCCTTCAAACTCATCAGGTAAATCTGTGAAGACTCCTCCCGGCTGGAAAGAAAGGCCAGTGAACTGCCATCCGGTGACCAGCGGGGATGGGTATCCGATTTTTCTGAAG
>JBAPTX010000162.1:0-2276 GCA_049282375.1 Calditrichia bacterium | reverse complement strand
CTCCGGAACCACCCTGCTGGTGGTGCTGGTGCTGTACTTTTTTGGCGGGGAAGTTATAAAAGACTTTGCATTTGCACTGCTGATCGGTATAATAATCGGGACCTATTCTTCCATTTTTGTGGCCTCGCCCATACTGGTGGAATGGGAATCCCGTAAGGCAGTAAAAGTCAGGGCTAATAAGCATTAAACCGTTAAACTGAGATACAGGAAAAAGAATGAATTTTTCAGAACGGCGCATCGGTGACATCATAATTCTGGATTTAAGCGGCAACCTGATGGGCGGGCCAGAAGCAGTAACCATTAACGATACGGTGAACCGGCTGCTGGATAACGGTGTATACAAACTGATTATCAACATGGCCGAGGTAGAGCGGATTAACAGCAGTGGTCTGGGAATTTTAATAAAGGCACTCACCACCTTTAAACGAAACGGCGGCGAGTTAAAACTGGCCCGGCTTAATCCCAAGGTGGAAAACCTGCTGGTGATGACCAAACTTGATACCATTCTGGAATCGTTCGAAAGCGAAGAAGCAGCCATAAACAATTTTTAATCCTGCACATGTTTTAAATTGACGACAAAAAAGTGCTCCGGTAATTTACGCCGGAGCATTTTATTTGAAGGAGGCTCGTTATGCCTGTTACCGTTGTCGTAGGCGCCCAGTGGGGCGATGAAGGCAAAGGAAAAATTGTGGATATGCTGAGTGCCGATGCCGATGTTGTTGTGCGCTATCAGGGCGGCGCCAATGCCGGCCACACACTCAACCTGCAGGGGCAGGAATATATCCTGCACCTGATTCCCAGTGGAATACTCCACCAACAGACAACCTGTATGATCGGCAATGGTGTGGTCGTCGATCCGGCTGCCCTCCTGGAAGAAATTCAATTCCTGAAGGAAAAGGGCATCATGGTTGAAGGGCGTCTGTTTATCAGCGACCGTTCTCACGTCATATTTGAATATCATAAACAAATCGATCAAATTAATGAATCGGACAGTGATCAGCGGCGAATCGGAACCACCGGACGCGGTATCGGGCCGGCTTATGTAGATAAATATAACCGGCGCGGTATCCGCATGACCGATCTTTTTCATTGGGATCAGCTCAAGTCCCAGTTAGCGGATTATATTGAAAGGGTAAACCGCCGGATCGCCGACGGTTCCGGAATTCAGGTGATTTCCGCAGAGGATCAATTGCGCACTTATGATTCAATTGTTCCTCAACTTCTTCCGTATATTGCGGATACTTCAGTGAAAATCCATCAGGCGCTGGAGAATGGAAAACGGGTGCTGCTGGAAGGCGCCCAGGGTACTTTGCTGGATGCGGACCATGGAACCTATCCCTTTGTCACCTCTTCTCATCCGGTCAGCGGCGGCGCCTGCATCGGCGCCGGTATTGGCCCCACGCATATTGACCAGGTGATCGGTGTGATGAAGGCTTATACCACCCGGGTTGGAGAAGGGCCATTTCCCACGGAGTTGTCTGGTGATTCCGCCGGATATTTCCGAAATATCGGAAAAGAATACGGCGCCACTACAGGGCGTCCGCGGCGCTGTGGCTGGTTTGATGCGGTGATTGCCCGTTATGCCGGCCGCGTAAACGGCCTGACCGGACTTGCCATTACCAAACTGGATGTTCTTGATGGGCTGGATGAAATACAGGTTTGCACTGCTTATCAGTATGAAGAGCGCCTGCTGAACGATTTTCCGGCGGATATCAGTATCCTGGAAAAATGCAGGCCGGTTCTGCAGAAAATACCAGGCTGGAAAACTTCCACAGAGGATATTACCCGTTTTGAGGACCTGCCGCAAGCGGCACAGAATTACATCCGGTTTATCGAGAAGTCTGCCAATGCCCCCGCTTTATTCATTTCCGTGGGAGCAATGCGCAGCAAAACCATTTACCGCTGAACCCCTTTCTCCCAAAAAATCTGACCCGTACAATGCCCATCCACTTGGGCGAATACGGTTAAGCTTTCTTTTAACTTATCTGAAAAAGTGCCGGCAATTTACCGCATATTCAATAATATAACGGCAACCACGGATAACACCATTGCTGCAATCGTGCGCGGCTTTAAATGTTCATTCCATACCACAATGCCGGTTAAAGCGCCCAGCACAATAATACCGATATTGTTCAATGGAAATGCCACCGGAGCGGGAATCCGCTTCAGCGCTTCCAGAATGAAATAAGCGGAAAAATAATTGGGAATCCCCAGCAGAAGGCCGCCGCCAATAACCTCAAAATCAATACGGCTGCGCTGGCGGAGAACCAGCAACA
>JBAPTX010000161.1:0-10166 GCA_049282375.1 Calditrichia bacterium | reverse complement strand
CTGCAAACACATTGCTCAACGGACCACAATTACCATTATATTCTATCTCATAAAGAATAACACCGTAGGAATGATCCTGCACGGAAAGAGTGTACTGTTTTACCAGCCATCCTTTGCTGCTGTCAGTATAACAGGACATGACCGATTGATCGAAATGGGGCAGTTGCAGGATGTTGGTGCTATCCGGTGTTGCCGATTCATAGAAGAACCCTGCCGCGCTGGAAAGACCGATATAATCTCCGCAGGTTACCAGGGTGTGGCCGGCGGCGGTAATGCCGCCTAACCACAGAGATATGCGGGCATAATAATTGGCAAAAGCGGTATTGGTGGAATCGATCTGCCGGTGTGGCTGCACTACCAGGTTGCCAACACCATACGGCGGCAGTTCCATTCCGCCGATGCGGAAAACTTGTGGGATTTTGCTTCCCGCTGATATGGTAGCGAAACCCAGGCCAACGACTAAAAACAGAGTGAATAATTTTTGCATAACAGCTCCTCCTTTGGTTTATCTAAATCCTGCATTATATAAAACAAATAGTATGCCAATTATTTCACAATTAACACAATTCCTATGATAACAAAAACTTAATTCATTTTTCGTGAGGAGCTGAAAACCTGCCATGTTTCATTTGTGAAACGAGACACTGCAATTAATGGTAAAATTTACCACTATTTTTGACGCTCTAAATGAATGGTTTTGGGCATGTGAAGTACAAAGTCGGTTTAACAGATGCGTGGTATAATATGTATTTATACGAAATTTCTAAATTAAATTACGTTTATCATCGAGCAAAGCCCACTTTTTTAGCGCTTGCGTGAACTGAACCGCTGGAATAACTTTTCCCGAATATAATTTTTTTATGGAGGATACAACTTTGTACCGCTTACTTTTTATGATAATCATGCTTTTCACCATCAGCGCCGTTTCTGCGGCGGACAGCACCGCCGTGGCAAAAGATACCACCGAAGCCAAAACTGAAAACGGCGCTGAAAAGAAATCTAAAAAATCCAAAAAGCCCAAATTTGAAGATGTGATTGAAGATTACGAAACTGTGGAAGGGTTGTTTACGCTTTATCATCATCCCAAAGAAGATAAGGTTTACATGGAAGTGCGGCAGGATCAGTTCGGTCCCACCTTCCTGTGCAATATTACCCGCGAATCCGGAGATGGCTATATGTTCGATTCCGGCGCTATGCTGGATGAATTCCCCTTTCAACTGAAGCTGGTAAATGACAAAGTTCAGTTTGTGCGGGAAAATCCGCGCTTCCGCGCCAGTCCGGATGCAGCGCTGAACCGGGCGCTGGAACGAAACGTGTCCCGCTCCCTGTGGGGCAGCGTTAAAATTGCCAGCGAACCGCACCCGGACCGCGGCAGTATTCTGCTGGAAGTTTCCGACATTTTCCTGAATGACGAAAACGGGGTGGGGTACCAGAGCGGCCGCCGCAAAATGAGCTACAGTTTCGATAAAGGGGACAGCTATTTTTCCGGGCTGAAGTCCTTTCCGTTCAATACCGAAATTGAAGTGACCCTGCATTTCACATCCGGCAAGCCGCAGCCCTTTTTTACTCTGACGGATTCCCGCAGTATGCTGCACAGCTACCACTATTCCCTGTCCGAGCTGCCGGAGAGCGATTACCAGCCCCGCGCAGCCGATGACCGCATCGGGCATTTTGTAACGCTTTATCAGGATTACACCTCCCTGCTGGAGGATTCTCCCTACCGGCGTTACATCACCCGCTGGAATCTGCAGAAAGCCGAGCCGCGTTTTGAGCTCTCCCCGCCGCAGAAGCCGATTGTTTACTGGCTGGAAAATACTATTCCGGTGGAATACCGCGCCGCCGTTCAGGAGGGCGTGCTGCTCTGGAATAAAGCATTTGAGAAAATCGGGTTCAAAGATGCCGTGCAGGTTAGGCAGATGCCGGACGATGCCGGCTGGGACCCGGCGGATGTGCGTTATTCCACCATCCGCTGGATTGTGCAGCCGGGCAGCGGCTATGCGGTGGGCCCTTCCCGGGCCAATCCGTACACCGGCGAAATTTATGATGCAGACATCCGGGTGAGTGCAGACTTTGTTCGATTCTTTTCCACCGAGTTCGGGGAATTCGTTACCCCGCTGTCCTGGGCGGATACAAAAACTGACCGTCTGTGGCCGGGAATGCGGGGATCGGATGAGTCCCTGGAAAATCCGGCACTACAGTCCTGCCGCTTTGCCGACGGGTTCAGCCGGCAGATGGCCTTCGGCTGGAATGTGCTGACTGCCCGCGGACTGGCGGGGAAGCACCCGCAGGACATGGAGAAGTTTATCCACAATGGTATTGTGGATTTAATTGTGCACGAAGTGGGGCATACCCTGGGCCTGCGCCATAACTTCAAAGCCAGCGCCGCCATTGATTTTGATAAACTGTCCGACAGCAAATTCACCGCCGCCAACGGCATTTCCGGCTCGGTGATGGATTACAACCCGGTCAATCTTTCCGCCAAAGGGAAAGACCCGGCTGCCTGTTTCCAGACCACCCTGGGACAGTACGACTACTGGGCCATTGAATACGCCTACCGCGAACTGCCGCCCGGTTCTAAAAAAAGCGAAACAGAAATGCTGGAGGAAATTGCCGCGCGGGTAACGGAGCCGCAACTGCAGTACGGCACTGATGAGGATGCGCTGGGATTCTCCAGCCGGGGAATGGACCCTACCTGCAGCCAGTTTGATCTTGGCAGCGATCCGCTGCGCTATTTTGAGCAGCGTACCGCCCTGGCCCGGGAGTTGTGGGCCTCCATCCCGGAAAAGTTCGAAGAAGAAGGGGAAACCTACAACAAATACCGCAAAGTATTCGGGCAGGGAATTTCCGAATATGCCATTGCCGCCGCCCTGGCGCCCCGTTATGTGGGCGGTGTTTATTCCCGGCGGGATCACATCGGGGACGACCACAGCCGGCCGCCCTTTGAAGTGGTGCCGGCTGAAAAACAGCGGAAGGCCCTGAATTTCATCATTGAACATTATTTTTCGCCGGAATCTTTTTCCTTCGATCCCGGCCTGCTGTTGCGGCTGGCGCCGGAGCGCGGCTGGGATTTCGAGAATACCATTTTCCGCATTCAGCGGCAGGATTATCCCATTCACGGCATCGTGCAGTTGCTGCAATCTTCGGCCATGTTCCGCCTGTTCGATCCGCTGGTGCTGCTGCGCATACAGGACAATGAAATCCGCACCACCGAAAAGCAGCCCTTTACCATGCCGGAGCTGTTCGAAACGGTGCGAAAAGCCGTCTGGCAGGAGCTGCCCGCCGGCGAAAACATCAGCAGCTTCCGGCGGGAACTGCAGCGCATGCATCTGTTTGTGCTGAATACAATTGTGGTCAATTCGCCGCAAGCGCTGCCCCACGATGCCATCAGTCTGGCACGGGCGGATTTAAATACCATTCGCGATCAGATTCGGAATTACCTGGCAAAGGGAAACGCCGACCGCTACAGCCGGGCGCACCTGCAGGAGGTAGAGGCAAAGATCAGCGCCTCACTGAATGCGCAGATCCTGGGGTCGTATTGATTGTCAGGTAATTTTTTAAAGGAGATAAAAAATGCCGGAGATTGCCAGGTTCTACGGAATCATAATAAAATGTATTTTCGTGGTTGAAGGCGACCTCCCTTCCCAGGGCGCAACTTTTGATAAAAGAATGGGCAGGGAGGTATCAGTCCGAATTAAATGAAACTTTTTTTTGGGGAATGTCAAGGTTGACCCATCGGGATATGGAATTTACTGGAATGAAAACATCGATTAGAGCGAGTCTGAACTTTGGATTAATGGCTGCCCTGTTTAGTTTTTATTAATTGATTTATGATTGAGCAAATCAGATGCGATGGTTAGGCAACGCCATAAACAGTCCGCATCAACTTCACTTCTATTTATTTAAACTCTGAATAACCGGAAATTAAAACTGCTGAATGACCAGATCCTTTATGAATTCTCCCCAAAAAATACTCATTATCGGTAACGGGCCGGCCGGTGTGGAAGCCGCCCGCACGCTTCGCGAACTGAATCCGCAAGTAAAAATCACCATTTTCAGCAAAGAACCCTATCACCACTATTCCCGCATCGATCTTTCCCCTTTTTTGGGCGACGGCAGCAATCCCGGGGAACTGCAGATTTATCCGGACCACTGGTATGGGGAGAATGGGATTCAGGTTTTATTGAACAATCCGGCCACTGCCATTTTCCCGGAGGAAGGAAGAGTAAGAGACAGTAACGGTGAGCTTCACCCATTCGACCGGCTGCTGATCGCTGCCGGCGCAGACCCCTTTATTCCGCCCATCCCCGGAGCAGATTTGCCCGGAATTCAAACCCTTCGCACCATTGCAGACGGGCTGCAGATCCGCAAAGCGGCAAAACGTGCCTCCGGCGTGGTTATTTTAGGCGGCGGCATTCTGGGAATTGAAGCGGCCGCCAGTCTGCGGAAGTTTGAGTTACCCGTCACGATAGTGGAACTTGCCGACCATCTGATGCCGGTCCAACTGGACCGCTCCGGGGCCGCAGTGCTGCAGCACCTGCTGGAACAGCGCGGAATCCGGGTGCGCACCGGTACAGGGGCGGCCGCATTCAACGGAGAAAGCCGTCTGCAGCAGGTGGAATTACAAAATGGCGAAAAAATTTCCGCGGATATGGCGCTGATTTCAACCGGTATCCGCTCCAACTGTGCACTGGCGGAAAAAGCAGGACTGGCCTGTTCCGGCGGCATTGTAGTAAACGAACACCTGCAGACTTCCCATCCGCGCATTTATGCCGCCGGAGATGCCGCGGAATTTCAGCGTACGGTTTACGGCATCTGGCCGGCGGCGCTGGAGCAGGCACAGGCGGCCGCCCGGCACATGCTGGGCGAACATGCCGTTTATACCGGCAGCCTGCCCCTGCATATCCTGAAAGTCATCGGAATTGAACTCACCGCATTGGGGAGAAAATTTGCCTCGGATCCGGCAGAACAGGTTATTACACACCGGAATTATGAAGCGGGTACTTATGTGAAACTGATTCATGATGGCCGTCATCTGCTGGGCGCCATTTCGCTGGGCGTCAGCGGGCTGGGTTTCCGGCTGCAGCGGCTGATCCGCCGCAAACAGGATATCTCCGCTTTTCTCCCGGCATTCGAAAAAAGCGACTGGTCGGTAATTATGAAAAAGCGGGCGTCAAAGTAAATGGTTGAGCGGGGGTCCATTTTAAATTAACATGGATTCGGCACCCGGGGCGGCTACTAAGCGGCCGCAAATTGGCGGGCCTGCGGTTTAAGCTCAACATAATTATCCCCAATCTGCGGCCGGACTGACCGCCGGTTTTCCTTTCTATTTTTTCACCTATTAAAGCACATCGGCTTTCTTCCGAATATATGATTTAAATGAAGGGAAGGATGCCCGAATGGAAGTCGTCAGGAAAATACTGCAATTGCTGGAAAAACGCATTGCTTTGATGGAAGAGTTGAAAAACCAGCTATTTGCCCAGCAGAAAGCCCTGGTTGAATCCGATAGCGGACAGATTACGACTCTTGCCGAATCACAGCTCACCTGTCTGGAAAAAATTCAAAAAAACGAAATGGACTGGCAACGGCTGACTTCCCAAATGGCCGCAGAGGATAAAGATTCCACTACTGCGCTCAGGGAATGGTCCCGCAAGCTGCCGGAAGAGGAATACAACCGTTATCTGGCATATCAGTCCCGCATCAAAACACTGGGGGCGGAAATTGCCGTCATCAAACGGAATAACCGCATGCTGATACAGAATTCACTGACACTGCTGCGCTCCACCATGAATCAGTTGCGCGGCGAGAGCGCCGGGGATCCCGTTTACGGCCCGCGCCAGAAACAGAAAGCCGCCAACCTGCTGCTGGATAAAACGCTGTAAAGGAACAAAATGCCGGGAATTTTTCAAAGTCTGGATATTGCCCGCCGGGCCATTTGGGCCAGCCGCACCGGAATGGATGTGACCAGCCACAATATTGCCAATGTGAACACGCCGGGCTTCTCCCGCCAACGGGTCGATCAGCGGGCAGCACGTCCGCTGAATCTGCCTCAGGGGCAGTTGGGGCTTGGCGTCACCGCCGATACCGTCATCCGTATCCGCAGCGGTTTGCTGGACCAGCAGTTCCGGCAAAATGCATTTTCGCTGGGCGGTGCGGAAGTCAACGAAAACCTGTTCGGGCAAATTGAAGCCATTTTACAGGAACCTTCCGAAAATGCCATCGGCAGTTTGATGACCGATTTTTTCAGTGAATTCAGCAGCCTGGCAGCCGAGCCGGAAAATACCGCCCTTCGCACCACTCTGCGGGAGAAAGCAGTGGCGCTGAGCGATGCTTTCCATAATGCACACGGGCAGTTGCAGGATTTGCGTAATTCAATCTCCGGCGAAGCAAAAAGCATGATCAACGAAATTAACAGCCTGACCGGAGAACTGGCGAAACTGAACAATCAGATCACCGGCTACGAAGCCGGCGGCGGGCAGGCAAATGATCTGCGGGACCAGCGGGACCTGGTGCTGGACAAACTCTCCGGCTACCTGAAAATCAATTACAGTGAAGACAACAACGGCTCTGTTACCGTCAGCAGCGAAAGCATGACCCTGGTATCCGGTGTACGCAGTAATCCGCTTTCCCTGGATACTTCTAAAGAAAATGATGTGCTGCAGATCCGGCTGGAAGGCAACGGCGATATCCTGCGGCAGCCCGCCTACGGTAAGCTGGGAGCGCTGATGAGCAGTTACAACAGCAGCATTCCAAAAATACAGCAGCGGCTGGACGATCTTGCCGGACGGCTCTCCGGAGAGGTTAACCGCCTGCACCGCCGCGGGCAGGGACTAAACGGCGCGGGAACCGGATTCGATTTTTTTACCGGAAACAGCGCGGCAACACTTCGGGTGTCCGATGATATTATGGAAGACTTATCCCGTATCGCTGTTTCCTCCGACGGCAGCGCCGGCAACGGCGAAGTGGCTTCCGCAATTGCCAATCTGCGCGACGCCAAACTGCTGGATAACGGCACCGCCACCTTCAATTCCTTTTACAACGGGGTGGTTAATCAGCTCAGCCTGGATATTCAGCAGGCAAGCACTACCCGCAACAATCAGCAATTGCTGCAGCAGCAGATTTCCAATCAGCGTACTTCCGCTTCCGGCGTATCGCTTGACGAGGAAATGACCAATATGATCAAATATCAGCGGGCGTTTGAAGCCGCTTCCAAAGTGGTAAAAGTTGTGGATGATATGCTGCAGACGCTCATCAACATGGCCGGCTGATTCACCGCCGGGTAAAAAAGAATAATTTTTTCAGGGAAGAGAATATGCGCATCACACAAAACTTCAGCATCGGGCATCTTCTGCAATCCGTAAACAGCTCCCGGGAGCGGATTGATACGCTCAGCAGAAATCTGGCAACCGGCAAACGGATCAACCGGATATCCGATGATCCCGGCGACATCAGCAGGCTGCTTCAATTTAAAAAGAGTATGAAGTGGAACACCCGCTACGGAGAAAACCTGAAAAATGCCCTGGATTTTATGACCATGACCAGCCAGTCCCTCGATGATGCCGCAGGGATAATGGGGCAACTGAAAGAGCTGGCGGTGCAGGGTGCGGACAGCCTTTCCGGTGACGAATGGACCGCCTTTGCCGAACAGACAGACCAGTTGCTGCAGGAAATGGTTGATCTGGCAAACACCCGCTTCAAAGACCGCTACATTTTCGGCGGCAGCAATACCGGCCGGGAGCCGTTTCTCCTCTCCGCAGACGGTTCACAGGTAACCGTAAATGCCCACGGGGTTGATGGCAGACTGAAGGCGGAAATCGGCTACCATCAGATTGAAAGCTACAACATTACCGGAAGCGCCGCATTTCTGGATGGAACGGACCTGTTTCAAACCATCATTAAACTGCGGGAGGGGTTTCAGACCCATGATAAGGATGTCGTACAGGGTATACTGGAAGATCTTGAATCCGGCCATTCACAGCTTTTGCAGCAAAATACGGAAATAGGCGCCAAAATAAACCGCTTTGAATTGATGCTGGAGCAGAACGTGAACCAGGGAATGAAACTGCAGGAACTGACCTCCGCTGTGGAAGATACCGATATAGCGGAAGCCATCAGCAATATGCAGATGGAAGAAACCGGGCTGCAGTCCGCCCTGCAGGTATTAAGTAAAACACTCAATATTTCGCTGGCCGACTATCTTTAAATAACTGTTGATAATTGCAGGAAAAAGTGTTGAATATTTTATCAAATTTTAAATTGCAAACTTCGGAATTGAACCAATACTCAAGTGAAAAGGGAGAGACAGCATAATGTTATTTTTGGCATTGAGCTTGCAAGTAAAAGAGCAGGTCAGATATGGAGAAGAATCAATGAAGGTGGTAACACAACAATTCGGTGAATTGGAAATCCCGGAAAACTATGTCATTAATTTCCCATCCGGGATTATCGGTTTTGAGGATTGTAAACAGTTTGTGGTAATTGATGATGAAGATTACGAACCTTTTCGCTGGCTGATTTCACTGGACAGGAAAGAGTTTGGATTTCCGGTGCTGAATCCGTTTTCGCTGATTCCGGATTATCAAAAAGAATTTCCGGAGCGGCTGATGAAACTGATTAAATCCCAGAAAGGCGGGTTGGAAGTTTTCAATGTAGTAACGCTGAAAGGTGAAGAGCAAAAGATGACGCTTAACCTGAAAGGCCCGATCATCATCGATTATCAAAAAAGGGAGGGAAAACAGATCATACTGACTTCGGATGATCTATCGGTTTCATACCCTCTTTCGTAGCAGGTATTTCATAGCAGGATGCGACATTAAATTATCCAAGGAAGGAATTTTAACATGCTCGTTCTAACACGGAAGTTAGGAGAGAATATCCTGGTTGGGGATGACATCATCATAAAAGTAATAAACATTGATAATCACCGAGTGCAGATTGGAATTCAGGCCCCGTCCGCAATATCAATTTATCGCATGGAACTGGTGGAAAAAGTGAAAGAACAAAATCATTCTTCCATTATTAAGAAAAAACATGATCTGATTCAGGCCGCCCGGAAGCTGAGAAAATTGTGGCGAGTGGCCTGATGAATCTGCCGGCAGGTAACCAGAACAGCCCCCTGCAGGAGTCGCGCAGAATATTTGCGGCTGATATTATTACCAAATAAAATATAAGGATGTAGATTAAATGGCAGGGACGGACAGCCCGCTAAGCCTGTGCATGATTGTTAAAAATGAAGAGCAGTTTCTGGCAGGATGCCTGGAAAGTGTGCAGGGCCTGGTGGGAGAAATTGTGGTTGTAGATACCGGCAGCCTGGACAATACAGTGGAAATTGCCAGGCAGTACGGCGCCCGGATTTTTCACTTTGAATGGATTGATGATTTTGCCGCTGCCCGGAATTTTGCTTTGCAGCAAACCGCTCTGGATTGGGTTCTTTATCTGGATGCGGACGAACGGCTGCCCTCCCGCTATCACAAACAGGTGCTGGATAAAATTCAAACCGGAAAATTTGACGCCCTCTATGTAAAGGTGATCAGTCAGGTTTCCGGCATTCTGGGGAATGTAACTCACGAACAAAGCTATCCGCGCATTTTCAGGAAGCTGCCCGGCGTCTGCTTCGAAGGCCGCATCCACGAACAAATTACACCGGCACTGAAACGATGCGATGCCCGCTTTGGCTATTTGGATGTGGAGATAGAGCATCTGGGATATTGCCAGAATGATGACATTCTGCGCCGGAAAGTTGAGCGAAATCTGAAGTACCTGGAGGCGCAGGTAGAAAGTGAACCGGAAAACGCCTACGCCTGGTTTCAGTACGGGCAGACGCTGCTGCTGGACGGGCAGAAAGAAAAAGGAAAAGCGGGCCTGCAGCATGCGCTTCATTTAAAAACACTGCCGGTTAATTTAACTGCCACTATTTTACTGATAATCGCCAACCAGCATTTCGAGGATAAAGAATATCCGCAGGCGCTTATCTATACCCGGCAGGCCCTTCAAATTGCACCAAACCAGCGCCTTGGGTATTTCCTGCAGTCGGAGTGCCTGGCCTGGCAGCAGAACTGGGATACCGCAATAGACAGTTTAAAAAGACTGCGTAAAAACGGATCCATGGCATTCAGCGATATCAGTATCGATAAGAATTTCCCCTCCTATATCATCAGCCAGCGTATGGC
>JBAPTX010000160.1:0-3395 GCA_049282375.1 Calditrichia bacterium | reverse complement strand
TGAGCTACGGGGGCAGATGAGTTGCTGCGAATTTAAAATGGGCATCTAACTTTTGCAATTACCAAATATTATAACTTTTCATTTTTACAACATCAGAGCACTTCAATTTTATATCGTGACTCTTTTTTTAGGTTGAGTCGCGGATTCAATTACTGCCTGCCGCATTTTTGTCTGTTTTATATAGAACTCCTGCAGGCACTCCGCTTGCGGGTTTTACACGGTTATTAGTTCAAAAGAGGAGGTTAGTATGACAGCCGAGTTGATTGTGGTGAACAGGAATGGCTTGGCTATTATGGTTCCCAGCTCGTATCTATAAGCACCACCGCCAAACTGGATCAGCGCGTTTCGCCTCATCCAGCCGCGCCGGTAACTTCTAGCCGTCCCACCATCCTTTTCACCTGAATTGTCTCTAAACAATTCAGCAACTCCAAACATACGAGGTTAATATGAAATTTTTTCTGCTGTTCTGCCTGCTGTGGTTGAGCGCGATTGAATTGGCCTACACCCAATCTGCGCACCGGATCACCTTCGTGGAGTCGGAGGCGGATTTCCCCAATCCGGAGCGCGGATTCTACCACCACCGTATCCTGACCGATCCTGCTGATTTCGACGTCCGGGATGAAAATATCACCCTGATCTTTGGCCGTATTTCAGCAGATTCCTTCCGCTATAAGCCGTTCACGGAAGAGTTTTTGCAGAAGATCCAGGATGGTTTTGATCTGGTGAGAAAATACGGCCTGAAAGTCAATCCGCGCGTGACCTACAATTATGGTCCCCATCCCGGCAAAAAATCGCGCTATGGAGATGATGCTCCAAAAGAGACGATCATGAAGCATATTGAGCAGTTGAAACCGCTGTGGCACAGGAATAAAGATGTGATCAATGTGCTGGATGCGGGATTTATCGGCGGCTGGGGCGAGTGGCACAGCTCCGCGCACGGGCTGGACAATCCGCAGGACCGCAAAGACATCCTTTTCGCCATTCTGGAGGCGCTGCCGGAAGACCGCATGGTGGTGCAGCGTTATCCGCGATTCAAGCGCGAGATCTTCGCCGGCAGCGAAATAAGCGGTGACTCCATTCTGAGCCGCGATCGGGCATTCGACAGCAGCAAACTGGCCAGGGTGGGGCATCTGAATGACTGCTTCCTGTCCTCGTACAATGATGTCGGCACCTACCAGAATCTGGAGGAGGGCTGGCCGCTGCAGCGGGAACTGGAATACATTGCGGCCGAATCACCCTACGTCCCTTACGGCGGTGAAACCTGCCGCCTGGATGAACGCGGCCGCTGCGAGAATGCCCTCCGGGAAATGGAACTGCTGCATATCAATTATCTCAATCATGACTACAATCCCGAAGTGATTCAGCGCTGGCGGGAGCAAGGGTGCTATAATGAAATCCGCCGCCGCATCGGCTACCGCTTCGTGCTGCGCTCCGCACAACTGCCGGAATCGCTGGAAGCAGGCCGTACGCTGGTATTGGAACTAACCATCTCCAATGTCGGCTTCGGAGAGCTGTTTAATCCGCGTCCTGTGGAAATCATCCTGCAGAATAACCGCACCGGTGCGAAAACGATTATCCCTGTAAAAGAGGACCCGCGCTTCTGGACTGCCGGACAGGAAACGACGATAAGAACCTCTCTGCCGGTTCCCGCTGATCTGCCGGCGGGCGTCTATACATTGGGCCTGCGTCTCCCGGATCCGGCTCCAACGCTCTATGATGATATCCGCTATGCGGTGCGCTTCGCCAACGAAGAGGTCTGGGATGCTGCCGCCGGAATGAATGTGCTGTCCCGGGATCTGCGCATTACCCAATAAAAAAGACAACAGCACCCTTCCCGCCCGAATTAATCCCGGTTGAAGTCGGGGCCTCTTAATATTACTTTAGCTGCGGGATTCGCTTAAGCCCGGATTTTAAGCGGCGTGCGTTCAGAGCATTTGATAAAGGAACTTATAAACCGGCAAACGGAAGGTGAAAATGAATCGAAGAATTATCTGCGCAGGTATGATTTCACTATTTGCAATAGCGGGAAGCATTCGCAGTGAACAATTCGTCAGCAGCGGCTGGAAAATTAACATTGATTCGGAAACGGAATCTTTCTCAATCGCCCATCATGATCTGGGAGAACTCTTGACTGATATCCAAATGAGTGTTTTGGATAACGGGAAAAGCACAGCTTTGGGCGGGTGGCGCTACCGGTTTTCGGATAATCGTCTGGTCCTGCATACTGGTAAACCGGCCGAAACCGGATGGGAATTTCAATTTGGTGAAAACAAAATTGATCTGACCGCTCCCGCCGATGCGGCAATTACGGCTTTGATGCCTGCATCCGGCAGCCGTTTCCCGGCACGAACTGCCGACCCGGAGCATATGCGGGAGCAGGAAACCGGAGAAAGTAACGATTATACCGGGGTCACCCAGACTGAGAAATACTATGTGCCGCAGGAGAATCCACAGGTAATGTATCTTTCGCTCGGGCTGGTGGAGTCTCCTGATTTGCATGCCGTTTTCGACAAACCGGCCAATATGGTAATCCGGTTTTCCCCCCGTGTTAAAATAAACAGACAGGCTGCCGACCCGTCATTGTTAAAAATTGCGCTCCCCGTAAATAAATTGGCAAACCTGCTCACTCTCATTCCCGATTATTATGTGGGTGTGCTGGGAATGCCAAAGTATGTGCCCTATGATGATACCTATCATAAAACGGCACCTGCCGGCTGGAACCACTGGCTGGCTTTTTTCCGGGAAGTGACCGAAAAGGATATTGTGGAGCATGCCGATTTTATCTCAGAAAACCTGAAACCGTATGGAATGGTACACTGTCAGTTGGACGACGGTTACGATCATCCCGGCCGGCGGCAATGGAGTCAGAACTGGGATCCGCAGACGTTTCCGCACGGCCCTGAGTGGCTGGCGGATTATATTACCTCCAAAGGGCTGATTCCCGGATTGTGGACGGTTCCCTACTGTTACTCCGTTAAAGATGCCGATCCGGACTGGTTTCTGCGGGATGATGAGGGAAAAATTCTGATGGACTATCAGGGCGGCGGCGAACTGGATTTTACCAAACCGGAAGTCATTCATCAATACTGGATTCCATTGTGGAAAGAGCTTAAACGGCAGGGATGGGAATATTACAAATTTGATATGGGGAATACTTCCTGGATGTGGTATCATTATCAGCACAATTTCAGCGACACCAGCATGAGCAGTTTCGATGTTTCCCATAAAACCATGTCCATCTTCCGGGAAATAATGGGGCCGGAAGTCTGGTATACCAACCATCCGGATGCCTATGGAGGCCGGATGGGATTCATTGATGTCGCCGGATGCGGACGGGACCCCGGCCCCGGATGGCGGCAGATGAATCATTTTCTGGAGGTGATCAGCAATAATGC
>JBAPTX010000159.1:0-7488 GCA_049282375.1 Calditrichia bacterium | reverse complement strand
GTGTAATGCAGACTCTTCTGGAAAGCATTCATTCGGTTGGGCTGGAAAAAACGGACAATATCCGCAAGCACCATTTCCCTGTCCTGTCCGTCCGCCGTTTCCACCTGCAGGCGCATTTTTCCATTCGCTTCATGCAGGCGGGAGAGGCGGCCGGATATTTTTTCGTACTCCGGACCGATTTCCTGTTCCAGTTGTGCAGCCGATTTCCTCAGTGCATCAAGCTCCTTTTTACCCTGTGCAGTTTCAGCTTTCTCGCTGATTTCATATAAAGAGAGTTCCCGCTGTATTTCACTGAGCGGGCGCACCAGTTCGTTGAGTTCCTCTTCCAGATTGTTAATTGTCCGGCGGTTTTCCTGCGCCAGTTCGTGAGCTTCCTGTGCCTTGCGGTATATCTCTTCCGGACTGCCGTTAAATGTTTCATCTTCAATTGAAAGACTCCGGATAAACCCGTAAAAATTACCGTATTCCCAGCGCTCAAAAGTAGTCGCAAAAGGCGGATTGGATTTTTCTTCAATGCTGGACCGGTTCAGCCAGATAAAATCGCGTCCGAACACATCGCGGTTTCCGATTTTCAACTGCACCTGCCGGATTACTTCATCTGGATCATCCGTGGTTTGTTCTCCGTCTGCCCAGACTTCCCCCAAATATTGTTCACCGTTTTGCAGCTTGAATTCCACCAGATCGCCCGGCCAGAAAAAGCCAAGCGCTTTCACCAGAATTATCCCCACAATAAGAATGACCATGGCCAATGAAACCACCAGACCCATGCTGGTCAGTAAAATATAGGAATCCCCTTTTTTTCTGAAATAACTTTGCCGCATCGCCATTAAAACCTTGAATATTTTTTACGCAATTTATCGCCGATCAGGGCAGCCATTGTGTTCACTAAAAAAGTGAAAATAAATAATAAAAATGCAGTGAGAAAGAGAACTCGGTAAAGAGTTCCCCCCACCGGCGCTTCCGGGATTTCCACGGCGATGCAGGCGCTCATGGCCCGGAATCCGTTAAAGGGGCTTAAATCCAGAATAGGCGTGTTGCCGGTTGCCATCAGCACAATCATCGTTTCTCCGATGGCGCGGCCCAGGCCGAGCATTACCGCGGCAAATATTCCGCCGGCGGCAGCCGGAAGCACTACCCGGCGAACCGTCTGCCAGCGGGAAGCGCCCAAAGCCAGAGATGCCGATGTAAGTGAGCCGGGAACATTGGAGAGTGCATCTTCCGAAATGGTAAAAATGATGGGAATAACTGCAAATCCAAGGGCGAACCCCACCACCAGACTGTTCCGCTGATCGTAACGCATGTCCAGCGTTTCAAAAAGCCACTGCTGAATATTGCCGCCGAAAGCCAGGTTTTCCAAAGGGGCATCCAGCAGGGTTGCCAGCCAGAATCCGGCCAGCAGCAGGGGAATCATAAACAGGATTTCCGAACCCATGGGAAAACGCATCCTTTTTTCCTCCGGAATCGCCCGCCAGAGGAAAACCCCCGCAACAAAGACAACCGGCAGTAACGCCAGGAACAGAAAAAGCGTCATCAAATGGCGCTCGAACAGGGGCGAAAAATAGAGCCCGGCCAGAAAACCGATCACTACGCTGGGCAGCGCCGCCATTATTTCGATGGTCGGCTTTACCCGGCTCCCCAGCCATTTCGGTGAAAACTGCGAAATATAAATTGCGCCCAGCAGCGCCAGGGGGATGGAAAAAAGCATCGCATAGAGAGTGCCCTTAAAGGTGCCGAAAATCAGCGGAATCAGATTCAGTTTGGGTTCAAATTCGTTGGAGCCGCCGGTGGACTGCCAGACAAATTCGGGCTCAGGATAGCCTTCGTACCAGGTTTTGCTGAAAAGGGTGCCGAATGTGGTTTCCGGGTGTGGATTATTCAGGCGGTAACTGACCAGCTTATTCCCGCTGTTAATAAACAGCAGCCCATCCCCTTTTGGCGCAAAATCGGCCGTTTGTATCAACCCGGGACCGGGATCAGGGTTAAACTCTTTCATGGTGCGGCTGGTGGTTGAAAAATTCAGATGGGCTATCCCCTTTTGATCCAGTGTCAGAAAAGTCCGGTTTCGCGGGGAGGGGAAAACATCCACCACCGGCGCCTGATGAGAATCGAAGCGATGAATTTCCCGGTACAGGTGGGCCGTACGGTTTTCCCGCACCGGAAACCAGACACTGACTTTCCCATCCCGGCTGCCGATAACCAGCGAATTATCGCCGATTAAAAATCCGGCAGCGGTAACGGCCGTTTCCGCCGCCTTCCAGTTTTCCCTTAAAAAAACATTTTCGGGATCAGACAGGTCAAACCAGAAGATTTCGCCGTCCATGGTGCCTGCCATCAACTTTTCTCCATCCGAGCTGATTGCCAGCCGGCTTAATGTTTCCGGCCCGAGGGAAGCCGTAAGATCATATGTTTTCCGCAGGCCTTCATCCGGATCATCGAAAAACAGCTTCAGTTTATTTTCCGCGGATTCCCAGGCGGCAATATGAACCCCCTGCGCGTTGCGGGTGTAAGCCAGAAGTTTACCGCCTGTTTTACCGCGAGCAGAATCTGCCTGGATGCTTAAGGCCTCTGCCGCTTTAAAAGAGGGGATAATATTTCGGATGGTTCCGGAAAACTCCGGGCGCATATCTACTTTGGCGGGCAGCAGCCTTCCGGAGGAAGTGAATGCCAGGAGATAATCGGACGATAAATCGCCTTTGGCAGCCATGGTCAGCGTTTCTCCCTCCTGCAAAGGGAAAGAAGCCTTACTGATAAGACTGTCGTCTGCCAGGTGGTAAAAACGGATATTCCCTGCCTGATCCAGAACATAGGCCACTTCCTGATACTGATCCACGCCTGCCAGCAGGATGCGGGAATTTTTATTCTCCACCCGGAAGGTGAACAGACTTTTCAGTTTGGCGCCGAAGGAAAGGGGAATACTTTGATAAAATAAAAAAAGCAGTATGGCAATAATGCTGATGATGACGCCATAGCCGCCCAGTGAAACGATATACCGCGCCAGACGATTGGCGCGGTATACTTTTATTAGATGGCGATCTGATTCAGTGTTTTTCATATTCCTGAATTAGTCTCTCCCTGCAATACCAAATTCCATTTACTGCCGCGGTTTTAATCAAGTTTCTTCAATTCCTGCTGCACAATATCATTCGTCAATGGCAGATAACCGTCTTTTACCACCACCTGCTGCCCTTCTTCGCTGAGAACGTATTTGATGAATTCTTTAACCAGCGGGTCCATCGGTTTGGAAGGATGCTTGACCACATACAGATACAGATAGCGGGAGAGCGGATATTTTCCGCTGGTGACGTTCTCATAACTGCCGTCATAGCAGGTGCCGCCGGGTTCTTCGGATAACTCAAGTGTTTTTACCCCGGAGGTTTTATAGCCGATTCCGCTGTAACCGATTCCATACAGATCTTCGGTAATGCCCTGCACCACAGAGGCGGATCCGGGCTGTTCTTTTACCTGATCCTTGTAATCGCCTTTTTCCAGCACATGCGATTTGAAAAATCCGTAGGTGCCGGAAGCAGAGTTACGGCCGTAAATACTGATGGGTTTATTCGTCCACTTGCCTTTTAAGCCCAGTTGATCCCAGGTGGTAATTTCTTCATGGCCGCGCTTGCGGGTTTTGGAAAAAACCGCATCCACCTGCTGCAGCGAGAGGCAGTCCAATGGATTGTCTTTATTCACAAAAACCGCTAATGCATCCATGGAGGTGCGGATCTGAGTCGGCTTAAATCCGTATTTCTCTTCGAAGGCATCAATTTCAGTGGCTTTCATTTCCCGGGACATGGGCCCGAACTGGGCAGTGCCTTCAATCAGCGCAGGCGGTGCAGTGGAGGAGCCCTTGCCTTCAATCTGAATATTGACAATGGGGTAATACTTCTTGAATCCTTCCAGCCACAGCGCCATCAGGTTATTCATCGTGTCCGACCCGATGCTGTTTGCATTCCCGCTGATCCCGATTTTCTTGTTGTACCGCGGAATATCCGGGTCCACTTTGATGGTCTGAGCGAAGGATATTTGAGCTGTTATGAGCAATACCATCATAACCGCTGCTGATTTTAATATTCTGCTGAATTTCATATAATGATCTCCGATTTTTGTTTAGTACTGAAAATAACCATCCAATATTACATTTCTGTTAAGCAAAGCGCATTTTATAAATTAAGCGTGAACTGGCTCCTTACCAGAAAAACATTATCCGTATTTTCTGCAGCCGGCATTTCAATTTCACCATTGACCTGCAGGCGGGCGTGTTTTCCGAAATAAAGGGCGGGGCCGAAACGCACCACCGAATACTCATTATTATCCACATCGGTATTCCCGTCAATGCGGGAGAAACCGGCGGCCAGCTCAAATGCGCTCATACCGGCAAGCTGCACCATCTCTTCTGCAAACTGCCGGGTCCAGCGTCCGCTGATGTCAAAGATCAGATAGTTTATATCCTCATTGCTGCCGAAAAAGTCCTTCCCGAATTTCCCGAAGGCGGCGCCGCCTTCCACATCCAGGCCGGCCGGCAGATAAATCCCGAAATCCGGGGCGAAAGCGGTAATGGTGCTGGTGTTGTCAAAATTTCCTGCCTCATATCCCAATTGATTCACCGCTGCGGAAAAGCCGACTTCCAGCACTTCGGAAGGCGCCAGATTCACCCTGCCGGTAAAGAGTTTACCATTATTCACATTCATGCTTTTAGTGCGGCCGGCATCTTCGCGAATGCCTTCCCCGGCGCCATTGGAATAGTTCAGGGCAAACCGGGAATTATTCATAAACTGACCGCCGAATTCCACACCGATATGGCGGGCGGATAAATAGTATGCCGCCAGGAATTCTGCTGCCGGGCTCCGTTCCACCAGCAGCAGTTTACCGGAGGAGCGCAGCTCTTCGCGCCAGACCGGCACTTTGAACTGGCCGCCTTTGAAATAAAAATTATCAAATAACTTCAACTTCAGTTCAGCATCCTTTAATGCCGGACTGTTATCCCGAACTTCAAACTGAATTTTGCCGGTAAGGTAGGGATTGATTTTTGCCCCGGCCTGCACCCGCACCCGCCGCATACGAAAACCGCCGTTCGTTTGCGCATCATTCATTTTTATATCGGAATTGTACAGGTGCTGTAACTGCACCCGGCCGGACAGGCTCCATGCCTGTGCATTACTGCTTTTCACATCCTGCGCGGCAACTGCGCCCAGCAGCAGCAGAAGTAAAGCAACTGAAAAATAACCGCTTCTTAACATAAAATTCATTTTGTCTCCTTAACTTTAAGTTTGTGCCGGGCATATATTACCCTTATAAAACCTTTAATATTAATCAGGGCAATGTTACAATTTGGTTACAATTTTAAAATTAGATAAACATGAAGGTGGCCGAAGCGGATCGGTAAAGACTTGCAGGATAATAAATTGAAATAAAGCTAAAGGGAATGAGAGAAAATACTGCTCGATTGTTTAAAGGAGAAAATTTTGCCACGGCCGGGCAAATGCTTACGGATTCCTAATTATTGCCAGATGCCGGGACAAAGGCGGAAGGATGCCTCCGCATATTGACCGCCCCGCTTTTTACCGGAATGTTGGCGGTAAACAGCAGCTTTTCCATCCTGTTGCCCGGCAACTCCCGGTAAATCCTTCCGGATATTTTGGGAAACAAAGCGGATAAATTGCCCGCCCGGGTCCTGAATTTTCAGAAATCCATTAAGAACGATAAAGAATTCCCCGGGAAAATGCAGCAGGTGGTCTGCCGAAAGTGCCAGAAAACGGCCAGCGGGAAGACGCCTGCCAACTTCCATTGCACGATGATGATAGCTGTTATCTACTTCTTTATGAAAAATCGGGGAGTGGCGAAGGTCCTTCTGTTCACAGGTAAGATATAAGTAGCGGGCTGCGGGAAACAGATGATTTAACACCGGAAAGAGATCGGGAATATTTGCGGAGCTGCAGCCCCAGATTTTGCACTGCTCAATTTCTGCCATTTTTTCCAGCAGCAGCGAAAGCGTTCGCCGGAAATCCGGCAGGTCGGGTTCCGCCGAAGACTGCCGGAAAGCGGAGGAGAGTTTTCCGTCCCGGAAACAGGGTTCAAATGCAGGAATCTGCTTTAACCTTTCATAGATGATTTCCATACTTTTCCGTTCATCGAAATCTTCAAAAAAGGCGAGGCTTTTATATATTTGAATGATCTGCGGAAATGCGGAAGTAAAATAAATTTGTAGATATTTCGCCAGAACACGGCTCACCAGAGCCCGTCCGGATTGCGGCGTGCCCAAAATAAAAAGGGGGGTCGAATCCGGGAACTGAACGGGTATTTCAAACAAAAACTTTTTCAAAACCGCCTCCTTTTTGATGCAAGATATACAGCCTGTGTTAAGATTATATTTCATAATCAGGAATATTGGACTATATATTTGGACTGGATCAGCGGTTTTAAACCTGCAACTGCCATTAAATTTCACCGGGCCATGACACCTTACAAGACCCTTCTGTTTATTCTGCTCATTCATCTGCCCCTGCATTTGCCGGCAGCAGCGGATTCGCTGTTTATCCCGCAGGACTCATTGTTTAAACATTTGTTTATTCTGGGAAACAATTCGATGGAAGGCCGCGCCGCCGGAACGCCGGGAGCTGAAAAGGCGGTGGCTTATATTATCTCCCGATTAAAAAAATATGGTCTGCAGTCTCCGCCGGGAATTAAAGATTTCCGGCAGGAAGTCCCCATGCACAGCAGTTTACCGCTGCCGGATTCCCGGTTGCGGCTCCACAATCCGGACGGTATTTACGATTTTGAACTGGGCGCCGATTATGTGATCCACCGCGCCGTTTCGCAAAGTTATCTCCCCAATCCGCTGCCGCTGGTTTTTGCCGGTTACGGCATAACCGCCCCGGAGTTTGATTATGACGATTATCAGGGAGTGGATGTTAAGGGGAAACTGGCGGTTGTGCTGGCCGGAGAGCCATCTTCCAATGAGCCCGATTACTTTAATGGCAGAGAAAACACTGTTTACAGCCTGCCGGAAGCCAAGCAGCGGATGGCCATTGCCAGCGGCGCTGCGGGCACAATTATTGTGCGTAACCCGAAATTGCCCTACTATAAAAGCTGGGAAAGGGTGCAGCGGGATTATGCGTTTACAAATATTTCCCTGGCTTACACCACGTCAACACACCTGAGCCTGATTATGAATATTGACGCCGCCCGGCGGCTTTTCCACGGCGCGGCATATTCGCTGAAGCAGGTTTTCGCGATGGACAGTACAGCAGCAATGCACAGCTTTCCCCTTGCTCGAAAAATGTCTTTCCGGGGAGAATTTATCGAGCGGGATTTCATCAGCCATAACATTGCCGCGGTTATACCCGGCAGCGATCCTTCTCTGCAGACGGAATATGTGTTGCTTTCCGCCCACTACGATCATCTGGGAATCGGGCCGGCAGTGGCGGGAGATTCTATTTACAACGGCGTAATAGATAATGCAATCGGTGTCTCAGGTTTACTGGAACTGGCAGG
>JBAPTX010000158.1:0-7544 GCA_049282375.1 Calditrichia bacterium | reverse complement strand
ACCGTAACATCGCCCTGCCCTTCTATACCCACAACATGATTCTGGAAATCCCAGCGCCAGTAAAAGTTGGGATTAATGGAGCCGAAATCGCTGTGGATGGTGTAACTGGGCTGGCTGTCATCAATGTTTTCAAAATGATTCAGGCCATAACCGGTATTGCCGCCTTCGTTATCACCGGCGCCAATGCCGAACTTAAATTCCTGACCAACCACATCACCGCTGTCAGGAGAGAAAAGCACCTGGTAAGTATAAATGGAATCACCTGCCGTGACATCACCGTGGGTTCCGTCATCAAACATCTCATAGGGTGATAAATCAATTTGATTCCAACCCTGCCAGCCGGCAGTTCCGTTGCCGGGACCATTCATATATACGCCCCAGCTAAAAATTGAATCCTGTTGTCCGGGATAAACCCACCAACTGGATCCCTGAATATTCTGGATGGTGTCATTTTCCATCAGTACCTGATAATACGGCGGTCGCAGATCAACAGAATAAGTAACCAGAACATCCTGGCTCAGCAGGCGGGTGTTGCGGAAACGGGGCATGCGGTGCAGATCGGTTTCACTGGCGACAGTATCCCGTGCAACAATCTGTGCAGGAGCCGGATCCGGAATATATACTTTTCGTTTTTCCTGCGAACCGGTTACGGGATCGTCAAAATCAAAGAAGATCTCCCGGTAGTCTGTGCCATTCTGCAGGGTGTAATACTGGTACTGCAGGTCCGCACCCAGGGCAACATTCTTTGCATCCACGTTGGCTTCGTAGAAATTGGTAAGGAAAACATTGGTCATCGTATCTTCTTCAAATTCCGCAGTAAAATTATAACCATAGCGGACAATCAGGGTGTCACCAATGGAAAATCCGTTTTCATTGATGGCACGGGTCAGGTCTGCACGGAATTTAACAGAAACGGTGTCATTCCCTGCCTGTCCCGGCGGTACATCATTCCAGTACTTCCAGGCCAGGGTCGTATCAGAACGCACCACCGTTCCCCGGTTTTCGTTATTGGGAAACATGCCATGACCGAAAATCTGCTCGGTATTGGACCAGTCATTCCCGATAACAAAACGGTAATAGACACTGTCCACGGTTCCGGCAGAAGCATAAGCAGTGGAGGGATTCGCCAGTTTCAGATGATAACTCCAGTAATTGCTGGTCGAACTTTCGCGGGTAAGCTGATAGGTACCGGGGCTCCACATATTGGCGGCGCCATCCGGTGCCGGAAAATCACCCACCAGCGATACAATATCATTTGCAGGGTCAAAACCCTGATTGGCAACCATATTCACCCGGAAATAAACGTCGAAACTATCGGAGGGTGTATAGGGCGGCTCCAGAGCACTAAGGTAGGCCAGATCCAGGGTTGTATCCTGCGCAGGCAGAACAAAGCTGCGGTTACCGCCGCCCGGCAGGTCTTCCCACCAGTCATAGGTGGTGCCGGTGGTCAGGTCGTCCCGTGTGGCGCCATACTTATACTCAACTGTACTGCCAACATTGGCATTATCGAAGGTTACGGTGGTAACCCAGTAATCACCGCCTACATTAATTAACGCGGGTGAACTGGAATTCCATTGCAGCGGGGCGGTACCGCCGCGGACCTGAATTACATCAGTGGAATCCGTGAAACCTTCAGCCGTAGATGCATTTACCCTGAAAGTAACATCCACTTGCGCACTGAGCATACCTGCAGCTAAAAGCAGCACCAGAATAACGCCAATTTTAGAAATTTGCTTCATAACAACTCCTCCTTAATGGTGTTTGGTTAAAAACAAGGTGACGATAAATTGCTGCTATTTTAAAATCATTAACCTCTGCTTATTATTTTTTTATTACCGAACCCGGAGGCGGTTAAAAAGAAAACCCCAGCCCAAGGGTGTGGATTTGTTCCAGTAGGCCGAAATCGTTGTAGGCGTAGTCCACACTGACCCTGCCCAAGCCGGGAATAAAATATTTAAATCCGACGCCCGCGGTTAATCCCTGCTCGGAGTCATTCTGCATCAGCGATTTGTAACCGGCACGGAGAAAAAAGACATCATTCCACTGCACCTGGCCGCCCACATTTATAACAGTGGCATTATCGCTGGGAACCAGCGCATCGGTGGAGAGCAGCAGCGAACTTTCCCCGAATCTCAAAACATCCATCGAAGCCCCCACACGGTAAAACAGCGGCAGCGGCCAGGCGGATGTCCGCAATTTGGAACTGATCAGATTATTATTTCCCACATTGCCCGGGTCCGGGTCATAGGTGCGCAGCAGATCTTTGCCATCCATCTGCATATCGGTTCCAAAGTTGGTAATGCTCATCCCGATGCGCATCCCGTTAAAGCGGGTGAGGTACAACAGTCCGATGTCCAGCGCATATCCGGTGGCGGATTCATGATAAATCTGCTGCTGGATCAGCTTTACCGAGCCGCCGATGGAAAAGCGGTCGGTTAAATTGCGGGCATAGGACACAGCCGCATATAAATCCTGTGCACTCCAGCGTTCACCGGTGCCATCCTGCTGCTGTACTGTAGTAACTTCATCCTCACCGTAATCCAGAATGGCCATATTTACTCCCAGGGCATTCCCGCCGCCTACATTCAGAATTACGCCCAGCCAGTTATAGCGGGTATCCAGAAACCAGTCCGTATAGGTAAAATTTGCCTGTGAATGTCCCAGACGGGAAATGGCGCCGGGATTCCAGTAAAGGGCGGAGGCATCCATCGGCATGGAAACAAATGCGCCGCCCATGGCTGAACCGGGGCCGCCGATACTGATCCCGAGAAATGGCGCCGCCGCGGTACCGACTTTGTCCTGCCCGAAAACATTCAGGGCAAGCAGCAGGATGATAACGAACAGAGAAACACCGTATTTATTGAGCTTCATGAGTACCTTTCGGTATTTTTTCTGCGATATTTGTGCAGTCATTGTCTAAACTCCCTGCAAGGTTTGCGACCATCGGTTTATCCGGCTTTGGTAATCCCTGCATTTTCCAATCCACTATTTGATTACGGCAAACTTGCCGCGGGTGGTGCCGTAGGGCGACTCCACCACATAAAAATAGACACCGTAGGCAATATCCAGATTTTCTTTGGACTTCATATTCCAGGTAATACGGCCGTCATAAATCTGCGATTCTGTGAAGAGTGTTATTAAATGGTCTCCCCGTGCGGTAAAAATATGAACCTTGGAATCGGGCGGAAGATGGGTGAAATACAACTGGCGTTCACCCCGTCCGCTGGTAACACCGGAGGGAAGCGGCGGTTCAAAAGCATGGGCCACAATATAGGGATTGGGAACCACCCGGATATTGTTCAGTTCTGCCTTTGCCTTCGCCGGATCCACCTGCGGCATTCCGGTTTCGAAAGTAAAGGTATCAAACTTGTTGAAGGGGAAAGTGGCATTCAGCATCAACACATCCCCGTCTTTAAACTGATAACTGCTTCCGGCAGGATTAAGCAGGATAAAGGTCCAGGTGTAAATGGTAAAATCGCCCTGCGGATCCCTCTCTAAAAATATAATTCGCTCATTTGGTGAAGGATACATATCCCCGTCCGCATCATTATGGACGTATTCAATTTTATAATCTCCGGTCATATTGATTATTTCAAATTTTCGCGGAGAAGGTGGAAAGACCGGGACATGGAAAAAATCGGAGGTGGTATCCACAACCTGGTCGGACATGCGGATTTCGTAATTGGAGGGGTAGAGAACGGGATTCAGCTTTTTACCGGTTGCCGGATTGGTTATAATTTCGAAAGCCAACTGATAATCGTAGTCGATCTCATCATCATTCCATCCCGACCCGGCGGTGTCTGCTTCAGTGGTCCAGATATTATTAAACTCCAGCACTATTCCGTCAAATATATCGGCATCTTTCACCAGTCCGGTATAAGGGCTGCCTTGAATATAGGGGCTGAAATATACCGGATAATACTGATAGCGGATGGTCAGTTTCTGGTTGGGCAATGCACCGGGATAAGCGGGCATCACCGCCCCGTTTTCTGCATCCACGATGTACAGGGAATCGGAAATCACATTTCCGAAACCATCCTGCAGAATGACACTTGCAGCATCCAGATTCTGTCTTTTTAAATTCACAAATGCCGTATCAACGGGAATAAACTCCTCTGTGTATTCATATAAATCCTTCACCGCATAGCGGGTGGTAATGGATTCAAGCTCTTTGACATCTTTAAAATCCAGATTCGGTTCACCCGGGGTGGGTTTGCCGTCCCCTTCTCCGAAATCATTGGTGTTGGGAATCCCGTCTGCACCTACATCATCATTTAAAGTCCAGTTTCCGTTGTTATCCAGCCCGTCATTGGAAGTATCCCAGAAGATTACTCTATATTGATGGCCGGTTAATTTAGTAGGATCCAGAATTCGGTAGGATATGGTTCCATCCCCATCACCGGTCACATGCTGCAGCATACCTGTGACTGTGGGTGCAGAATAGCCGGCCACCGGAGCACCGGGGGTTACTGCGACTGTGTTGTCATCAAACTCAAATCCTCCCTGACTCGTCTGGGTAATTTTTTTAATACTTTCGGAAGGAATAATCCCGGTTTCTTCGTCCCCCTGATCGTAGGAAACCACCGCATAAAAATAAGTGCGTCCGTTCTCCACATCATAATCCACCCAGGAATGCTGCAGGCCGGTTTCATTCCCCATAAAATAAGACCATCCCTGCAAATCCTGATAAATATCATTCGGCGGATAGTACCAGCCGGAAATATTATCAATGAGGTCGAACTGAGCGATGGGTTTATAGGCCACGATGTTGCCGGCGGAATTAGTAATCACACGGGCATCATTAAAATTGGGATCGGTGGAGCGGTAAATGCGGTATCCTTCAAAATCGAACTTGCGCAGCACGGGATCGAATGATCTTTCGGCGGAGCGGTCCCAGTATATCACCACACTGTCGTCTCCCGCCACAGCGGTGACCTGCGGTTTAAGCGGCGCCACCGGGAAGCGGTAATCGGAGTCGTATATCTGCCGCACAATCTGCAGTTTTTTAATAATATCCTCCACCGTCCAGCCGTAAATCAGGGCAAGAGACAGTCTTTCGGTTTGTCCGGCGGTCAGCGGGAAATAACCTGAACCATAAGTAAAATCGCCATCTTCTCCGGCGACCGGCCGTCCGTTCTGAATGGATTCGGGTACATCAAAGAACCCCGGGCGCAAGCGGTTCCACATTTCCACATCATCCCACATGGCAATATCCCCTGCCGGGGCAAAATATTCAAAACTGGAAAGGCCGATCTGATCGGATTCACTTTTATCGGTGCGATCGAAGTTGGGCTCGCCCGGTGTTGGAACACCATCGTATTCACCGGGATCCCCTGTTCCGGGGAGACCATCCCGTCCCACATCATCAATCAGATTTCCATCATCATCGTATATCAGTTCTCCCGTTTCCGGATTGCGGCTCCAGTCATTATCATTATCGATGCCGTCATCACGGCGCTCGTCCAGCATCTGATCCATTTCGCCCTGGCCGGTTACATAATTTACATGGCGCAGGGGGTTCAGAATATCAAACAGGACTACACCCGCCGGAGTTACCCGCCGCTGCCGGTAGTGCAGAAAATAATTCTCATCGATCAACCCGTCCAAATCGTTGTCAATACCATCATACGCATTGGGATTAACCTGCTGCTGGCCATTTACAACAACAACATTTCCTTCCACCAGCATGGTCTGGTTGGCAATCAAAGTATAGGATTTTCCCATTGAATTTACCATAAAAGTATCCTGCCCGCTGGGAAACGTTACCACAGTTCTTTCAAAATTATCGGGATCGGTCAGGACCAGATTGCTGCCGTTCACAAAAGTAGTTGGCTCAAAATCCGACTCCACAAACAGCAGAGAGTTGGTGATATCCCCTTCTTCGGCATCGTTGTCATTGTCAATTCCATCATAAGGATTTCCGGGGCTTTCCAGAAAAGCATAACCCACCAGGCCTACATCCCCCTGCCAGAAAGGATTGCGGGAATTATCATCAGGATAATCGCCGGTATAGGTCAGGTCTTCGCCCACATCAAAAAAAGACCAGTCATCATCATATTCCTGCGGGGAATCGTCGGCTCCGGTAACTCCCACATAGGTTCCCACCAGCATTCCGAATACCGTGCGGGGATAGAGTTTTTCACCCTTATTCGTGATTTCATATACCCAGAAAATATTATCCTGCGCCAGGATCTGCTGCCACTGTAAGCCGCGTACCTTAACTTCCAGCCCCAAGCCGTGACGATTCGGATTTGACGGATCCGGCAGAAAGCGGATATTATCCGCATTTTGTTCAGGAAGATTATATTCATTATCCGCATCATCATTCATCACGAAATAGGTTTCCAGGTCGGCATTGGGCGTTTTTCCAAACATGCCGTTCCAGGAACCGGGCCAGCCGGGGTCTTCCACATCATCCATTTTGTCCGGCCAGAAAGGCGGCCAGGTTTCGGGATCGGAGCTGAGGGCCGGGCGGCCGGACGCTTCATTAAAATAACCGCGCACCGGCTCAAAAGCCTGTCTGACCCCTGTATTGGATTCATCAAATCCGCCATTTGAAGGACGGTTTGCCGGGCAGTCAATAACCCAGAAAAAGGAAGTATCCCGCCAGACACCATTGTACAGGTATTCACCCCGGACTTCAGCGCCCACCAGCGGGCTGACATCGCCGATATACCCATTTGTATCATAAATCCAGGCGCCGCGGGGGCCGCGGGTGGCCGGCTGACCGATAACTCCCCAGTTTCCAAAAACAGTTTTTACCTGATTTCCGTCCAGAACGCCACTGCGGCGATAAACGGCACCGCTCTGCTGAGCGGGCAGCAGCTCCGTCATGACCAGCAGAAATAGACTTAACATCAGGATCAGCTTTGATTGCTTCATTTTATAATCCTTATTAATAGTAGGATTGCCTTTTAGAAATTCAGCATAACACCAAATTCAATTCGCCGCGGCTCGGAATAGTGCGTAATATCGGTGTACCATTCGTCCAGTGTATTAACCGGCATACGGGGATTCAGCGCCCGCACCCGCGCCAGGTCCGTGGTAAATCCGGCCCTGCCGGTATCATCAAAGACATTTACTTCATTCAGGCGGTCAAATAGATTCAGCACCCGCAAAAACAGGGTGAATTTGTTTTCAAAAAAATTAAAATCTTTAAAAAGCCGCAGGTCCACATTCCAGTAGAGAGGCTTCTTTTCACTGTTCTCCCGCAGGACACTGACGTCTTCTCCCTTGCGGGGGGTATACGGCTGCCCGCTGCCTAAATTGCTGATCAGACTGGCACCCCAGCCGGAAGCGTTGTAACTGACAGTTGCATTAAAGGTATGGCGCTGATCCCAGGCCAGCGGCACCAGATGAACTTCCGGCAGATCGCCTGCAGCCAGGGCTTCCTGGGCTGCATTGGGATCCGAGGAGGTTCCTTTGGCAATTTGAAAAGTATAGTCCATTGTATAGTTAAATCCCTGGGAATAGCGGCTGCGCAGGGAGAGAATGAAACCTTTTACAAAACCGAAATCGCTGTTCACCAGTTTACTGTAAGAGGC
>JBAPTX010000157.1:0-5605 GCA_049282375.1 Calditrichia bacterium | reverse complement strand
GGATGAAGGTATTCAATCTTTTCCCGTTTGTACTTCCTGGCTATATATGACCCGATATTTTCCATAGGGCCCGGCCGGTACAGTGCATTCATGGCAATCAAATCTTCTATCCGGTTGGGCTTCAGATTGCGCAGATGCTCCTGCATACCGGAACTTTCAAACTGGAAAATCCCCACGGTGCTGCCTTCGCTGAACAGCGCATATGTTTCCTGATCATCCAGAGGAATTTGGTCAATGTCAATTTCAATATTACGTTTTTTTAGCATCTCCAGAGTATGATGAATAACTGTAAGCGTCCGCAGGCCCAGAAAATCCATTTTCAGCAGGCCGATCGTTTCACAATGGTTCATATTGAACTGGGTAGAAATGACCTTTTGCCCTTTTTCCTCCGTCTGGTACAGGGGAACATACTGTGTTACAGCCTCCGGGGCGATGATGATGCCGGCGGCATGAATAGATGCATGGCGGGCAAGTCCCTCCAAAACCTGAGCATGCTGCATCAGTGTCCGGAATTGTTCATCGTTCCGGGCGTAGCGCTCTTTTAGTTCCGGTATTTCTTCCAGGGCCTTAGCCAGCGGCATTGGTTTTCCCTGATGAACCGGAATCAATTTTGAAATCCGGTCAGCCTCGCTATACTCCATTCCCAGCACCCGCGCCACATCCCGCACCACACCTTTGGAGGCCAGTGTCCCGAAGGTGATGATCTGGGCGACATTGGAATCGCCGTATTTCCGCCGAACATATTCAATCACCTCTTCCCGCCGTTCAAAACAGAAATCAATGTCAATATCAGGCATGGTTACCCGCTCGGGATTTAAAAAGCGTTCAAACAAGAGGTCATATTTCAGGGGGTCAACACGGGTAATCCCGGTACAAAAGGCAACCAGGCTTCCGGCGGCGGAACCGCGCCCCAATCCCACGGGGATATTCTGGCTGCGGGCATAATCAATAAAATCTTTGACGATGAGGAAATAACCGGCATATCCGGTTTTCTTGATTACGCCCAGTTCATAATCGAGCCGTTTCTTAATTTCAGGGCTGATGTCACCATAAATTGAAACCGCCCCTTCCAGAGTTACTTTCCGCAGGTATTCATCCAGAGTTTTTCCGGCATCTTTTTCGGGCAGCGGGAACCTGGGAAGCAGAAGCTTTCCGGTTTCAATTTCAACATTGCACTTTTCGGCAACAGCGAGGGTATTCTCCAATGCCTCCGCTTTTCCCGGAAAAGCTTTGTACATTTCATCAAGGTCTTTCAGATAAAGCTCTGTGGTGTTATAGCGCATGCGCTGTTCGTCATGCAGTTGTTTTCCGGACTGTACACAGAGCAGAACATCATGAGAACTGTGATGCTCTTTATTCAGATAGTGAACATCATTGGTGGCAATAACGGGGACATTCATTTCACGGGCAAGATTATAAATGTTTTCATAGCCGGCTTCATCTGGGATGTTGTGATTCTGGATTTCCAGATAAAAATCATCACCGAAGATTTCGAGGTAATCTTCAACAGACTGAATGGCTTCGTTTTTTCCAACCCGGTTCAGTTTATAAAAAACTTCACCCTTCATGCAGGCTGAGGTGGCAATTAATCCTTCACTGTACTGGCGTAAAATTTCCTTATCTACTCTTGGTTTGTAGTAAAACCCTTCCAGGTAAGCCAGGCTGGACAGCTTCATCAGGTTTTTATAACCTGTTAAATTTTTGGCCAGCAGCAGCAGGTGAAAGGCCGCTTTGCCGCCCCCTTTTCCGCCGCCCTTTTTTTCTTTTCTGGAACCGGGTGCAATATACGCTTCCATGCCGATGATGGGTTTAATATTGTATTGTTTTGCCTTCAGGTAAAATTCCAGTACACCGAACATATTTCCGTGATCGGTAATGGCCAGTGTATCGAATTTCAATTCTGCAGCCCGTTCGAACATTCTATCTATGTTAATGGCGCCATCAAGCAGACTGTAATGAGTATGGTTGTGCAAATGAACAAATGAAGACAATGTGCGTTTCCTCCAATTCTCGCTGTATTGCGAAGGGATTTACAATGCCAAACTTAAGAATCGTGCTCCAGTTTTTGCAACTCATTTTTCCGGCGGTTTTATACCTGGTTTTCACAGCGCTTTAAAAGGATGATTTAAATATTTTTTTGATTTGATAATTTTTAGTATTAAAATTAATCGTTATTATGTTCATTTCTTAATTACGGATTGCAATGAAGCTTAGTGAGATTAAAATTCTTACCGAACAGATCGAAAAAAATATGAAATCCCTGGTTCAGATATTGACCCAATTGAATAAGAACTTGAACCCCCACGGCCAGCCGCGGGAAAATGAGTTGTGCCGGCATCTGCAGTTCATGACCGATTCAGAAGAAGAAATCATTGAATTTCACTTGAAAAAAATTGTAAGTGAAGAACACCCTTATCTCGTTCCGGTTCGCTCCGGAAAGGAAACAAATTCACCCGGCAAGATTAATGAACCTTTTTCCAAACTGGCCAATAACTATTTAAAACTGCGGCAATCACTGCTTCAGTTATTGCGCAGTGCCTCACCAACGGACTGGGATCGCACCGGCCTTCACTCTGAAAAAGGGCATATTTCCTTCGAAGATGTAGTAAGGGATATAAATAAACGGGACAAAGAAAATATCGGTTTTTTGAATTCCGAATTAAAAGCTCTCCAATAAAAAAAAACAGTTTTAAACTCTGTCATCAAGGCGGAATTGACTTAGATAAGTTCCGGTTTAAATCAGACGGTTTGGCGGCAGACCGTTAACCGCCGGATATCGGGCAGCAAGCGGGCGGTAAATAAAGTAAACCAGCAGTGCCGCCAGAATTCCCAGAATAAAGCCGCCGAGAATATCCCCCGGATAATGCACCCCAACATAAACCCGGGAATATCCGATCAATAAAGCAAATGCCCAAAACCATCCGAAAAATCGTGGATAAAAAAGAGTGAACAGCATTGCAAAACCGGCCATATTTGCAGCATGATTGGAGGGAAAACCATATTTTCCTCCGCATCGGCCAAAAGTCCGCACGGCCTCCAGAACATGACAGGGACGGATTCGCCCTATCCAGGGCTTTATCAGAGTTGCGGCCGTTTGATCGGTGATGATCAGAACCGGTATCATTAATAATACCGCCGCCCTGCCCCTTTTACCACCTTTGACCAGCAGAATAATAACAGCAATGCCCAGGGGGATGACCCAGTTATCCAAATCTGTAACGAATGGCATAATGAGGTCAAAAAAAGAATTTGCCAGCTTGATGTTCAGAAAAAAGAGAAGTCTGGTATCCAGATCGAGAACAGGCTGCAAGGTGAATTACTCAGAGTAGGTTTGTTTTTGAAATGATAAAGCTTCTTTTACGAAATTGACCATCTGATCTCTGTCAAAAGGTTTGCCAAGAAAACCTATCGCTCCTTTATCCAGTGTTTTTCTCATTTCTTCATCGAACTGGAAACCGGATGTAAGCACCACTTTTACATGTGGATTACAGGAGCGCAACTTGTTTAAAACCGCTGGCGCTTTCGCATCGGGTAAATAAAAGTCAAGAAGAACTAAGTCTATCATTTTGCTTTGCGCTTTATACAAATTATATCCGTCCTCCCCATTGGAGGCTGTGATTACCCGAATTCCTTCCGTTTCCAGAATTTCTTTAAAGACCTGCCGCAGGTTTTCTTCATCTTCAATCACTAAAACCTGGCGAATCTTTTCTGGTGATTTCCGGCTTTCCACTTCAAGCTCGATCATTTTCATTCCATGAGGAATAGATTGGATGACGGGAGATGAAATTTCCCGGAAGCGCCGCAATATGGTGGCAATGCGGTGACCGGCTTTTTGTATCATATGGATGTAATTTCCCAGTTTATTATCCATCAGCCCCCGTTTTTCAAGCTCCATGGCCAGCATATCCGTGCCGGATAAAATAACCGTCAGCGGCTGATTAATTTCATGATTTGCGGTGGTGATTGTGGCATGATAGGTCATCTGCCGCTCAGCTTCTTTCAACTTTAATTCCAATTGCAGGCGCTCTATCGCTTTGCTGACCCGAATCTTTAATTCATCCATATTAACCGGTTTTGTCAAGTAATCACTGGCACCCAGCCGCAGCGCTTCGATGGCAGTCTGAATGGAAGCATGTCCGGTAAGAATTATCACAGAGATCTGATAATCTGTTTTTTTAATCTGCTTAAGCAATTCCAACCCGTCGATTCCCTGCATTCGCAAATCGGAAATCACCATATGATAATGATCGGCCTTCAGTTCTTTTAAAGCTTCATCGCCGCTTTTACACGGGGTAACCCGATAATTATCTTTTTCCAGTGTTTTTTGCAGAAACAACCGCGAAGCATAATCATCATCGACTACTAGAATATTGTATTTGGACATATGTTTTCCTGAAAAAATATACCGAAAGAAAAATACTGAACTTGGCAGGAGTAAATCAAGCGGAAACAGATAAAGGAAATTCTCTTTAAAACCAGGGGGATACCTTCAAACTGGCTTCAATAAAATTTAGAAGTTTTTAATGAGGGTAATCATATTGCCGGCTGCGTTAAAATGAACTTCATCAATGATATGGCGGATAATCATGAACCCGCGGCCATGAGCATCCATACTGGTTTCATTGAGTTTGTGTCCCTTATCTATAAACCGCTGCCAGTCGAATCCGGGACCTTCGTCCTTTATGGTCAGGCTGAACAACTCCGGGCTGCACTCAAAAGTCACTGTAATATTGCGGCCGGCAAATTGAGGATCTGCAAGCCTTTGCTCACGCATTTCATCAAATTCCGCGATTTGCAGCAGATCATTACTTTTGCTGGTAGATTTTAATTCCAGATTCCCATGTTCGATTGCATTTATCAGTGTCTCCGTAAAAACCAGTTCAAACTGATTTATTTCCTCTTCAGTTGAAACATTCATTCTGAATAGCACCTGTGCCAGTTCCTTTGCCAGCACACCAGGGTTCAATTCATGGGTTTTGAAATTAAAATTCATGCGCAGATGCTTCAGGTTACTGTATATTCGTTCCTTTTGCTGGTGCCGGTTTTGAATATTCAGAACTTTTGAAACAATTTTTTGAATTTTTGCCAGTTCAAAGGGTTTTGTAATATAATCCCGGGCACCGCTTTGCAGGGCGGAGATTGCAGTATCCAGGGTTTTCATTCCGGTTAATAAAACAACCGGAATGTCTTTTTTGGTTTCGTTAACAATTTTCAGTAATTCCAACCCGGAGCGTCCGGGCAAGTTAATATCTGCCAAAACAAGCTGGAAATCATGCCCGTTATTCAGTTTGGCAATCGCCTCTTCGGCAGTTCCGGCAAGGGATACACCATAACCCAGCCCCGAGAGATAGTCATCCAGCAAGGAAGTAATCATTTCCTCATCATCGACCACTAAAATATTCGGATGTGACATTCTGCTATTCATTCAAAATCCTTGAACCCTATTTATCAATCGGGAACAACTGATCCAGCTTAATGGAACGGAAAAGCTCCAGTAAATTATCATTGATTCCTTTTATGCGCATTTTGCGGCCACCTGAAACCATATTTTTATAAAAGATTAGAAATTTACCGATTCCCGAACTGGTTATAAAGGGAACAAAGG
>JBAPTX010000156.1:0-1943 GCA_049282375.1 Calditrichia bacterium | reverse complement strand
GGCTTAAAGGAATGTCCGGGTTTAAATTAACCGCCGGTTTTTTACAATGGTCGCAAAGCTTGCGGATCAGCCGCTGTGCGATAATAATGTTGATGGCATAGGCGATCAGGAAGGTTTCCAGCCCCATTTTATACAGCCGCGATATGGCGCTGGGGGCATCGTTGGTATGCAGAGTGGAAAAAGTCAGGTGGCCGGTATTCGCCAGCTTAATGGCGGTTTCGGCAGTTTCCTTATCCCGGATTTCACCGACCATTACCACATCCGGATCGTGCCGCAGAATGGCTCGCAGCGCTTTTTCAAAATCGTTTTTCGGGCTGATCTTTAACTGGCGGGCGCCGGGAATAATATATTCCACCGGGTCTTCAACAGTCAGTACATTGATCTCGGGATTAATGATATAGCTGAGCGCAGCAATCAGAGTTGTGGATTTTCCGCTTCCGGTAGGCCCGGTTACAATAATCATCCCCTGCGGTTTGGAAATTGCCTTTAAAAAGAACTCTTTTGCCTTTCCCTGAAAACCCAGTTTATCCAGATCCGTTATAACTTTCCGGTCATCCAGAATACGGATTACGGCACTTTCCAGCTTCAACTGGAATTCACGGCCCACAATCGGCACCACCGAAACACGATAGCGGATCATATGGTTGTCAATCTTCCGCTGAATAAATCCGTCCTGGGACACTTCCCGCTCAAAGCGGTCGATGTTTTTAGAACGGTCTTTAATTACAGCGGAAAGCGCTTCCGGACGCACCCCTTCCTGGACGTGCCATAACAGCAGTTTACCATCCACCCGGAAATGAATTTCCGTGGTGCGCATATCTTTGGGAATAACGTGAATATCGCTGGCGCCGCGGCGGACAGCTTCTATCAGCATCCCCTCCACCAGGTTGACCAGCAGACTTTTGTTTATTTCAGATTCAATGGCATCTTCATCAAGGCTGGAATCTTCCTCTTCGTCCTCCTCAAATTCCAGAGTCATGTCCTCAATTTCCTTGAGGTATTCATTTTCTTCCGGGAAAACAGCCCTGATCAGCCATTCAATATCCTGCAGTTTTACAAAGCAGACTTCATAGCGCTTTGCCCCGATTGCCCTGGCGATAACCGGAATATTCTGATTAGTGGGGTCGGCTGCCAGAAAAATGATCTTATAGGGGCGGTACTCATCATATTTATAAACAAGAATTTTCTCTTCCTGCATCAGGTGCCGCATGGATTCCGGCAGCGGCTCCAGCATTTTCCGCATGAAATCCAGGCGGTTGTCATTAATGTTTTCATCCTGAATGGTAATTTCGCGGAATCCATAAAGGGCGCTGACTTCCTGAAACACCTGATTGTGGTCGCAACTGTATTCTTTTACCAGGATCTGCGCCAGGCTGCGGCGCTGATTTGCCCCTTCGCTTTCTTTGGCACGAATAGCCTGTTCCAGTGTTTTAAAATCAATAATCCCCTTTTTAAGCAGGGTTATTCCCAACCGGTCGTTCACATCAACAGTGCGGGCGCGCTTGCTTTCCGGTTTGAATTTGCCGTTCATCCTAAACCAACCTCTTCTGCTTTTATTATCCGATGGGGGATTTGGGGGAAATCAGGGCTGTTTCCGAAGAAACAATCGTTAAGGCGGTCATCACCACCATAATGATCCTGGCAATACCCAACTGCACAAAATCCACTGCATTTTTTAATTTGTAAACCGTTTCATTTTCATAATAATTGCCTACCTGCTGGGCGGTTGTTTTTACCGTTCCGGTTTCCGCACCGGAATGGAACCGCGCCAGGGCCGTTTTTGTAAAGACGCCGCTGGCTTCAAATGATTCCACCAGCCCGCGGCCTTCACGCAGCATCATGGGGATAGCCACTGTTTTTATTTGCTGTTCAAAATATTTATTTCCGCTGGCGTCCGCCGCCATACGGATGGCATCCACATTTTCTCCGGAACCGCTGTAAAG
>JBAPTX010000155.1:0-6873 GCA_049282375.1 Calditrichia bacterium | reverse complement strand
CCCTAAAACTCAGCGGGACTCATTCGGCTGGGTAGCGATTAAAAAGCGTTCAGCACCCGCCGCTTTGGCAATATCCATCACCTGCACCGCCATATCCAGTTTTACTTCCCGGTCCGAGCGGATTACCACCACCTGTTTTTCTCCGCTTACCAGAAAACGGCGCAGTTCCGCCCCTAATTTGCCCAGCGATATCTGGCTGTCGTTCAGGTAAACCGAGCCGCTGCGGGTAATGGTAATATAAATACTTTTCTCGCTGTGAACCGCGGCTGTTTCCGTTTCCGGCAGTACCACTTTTATTCCCGGCTGAATAATAAAGGATGAGGATAACAGGAAAAAGATCAGCAGCAGCAGTACAATATCCGTAAGAGACGAGAAGCTGAACGTATTCAGCAGTTTATTTTCGGTTTCAAACTTCATCGTATTGCCCCTCCGGCAGATCGCTGCGGGTCATGGCTTCCAGTAAATTGGTGGAACTGACTTCCAGTTCGAATACCAGCCGCTGCACTTTTGCCACAAGATAATTGTATCCCAGCAGGGTCAGGATTCCAACCAGCAAGCCGGCGGCGGTTGTAATCAGCGCTTCCCAGATGCCCCCCGCCAAAACAGTGGCATTTACATTTCCGCCCAGTTCCTGAATGCGCATAAATGCACTGATCATACCGGTAACCGTTCCCAGAAAACCGGTCAGGGGGGCAACGCCGGCAATGGTCGCCAGAGCCGGCATCCCTTTTTCCAACTGATAAATTTCAGATCGTCCGGCGCTCTCAATGGCTTCCTTAATTTCCTCGCGCGTTTGGGAATGCAGCCGGATCCCTTTTTCCAGCACATTGGAAATGGGGCCGGGAGTGCGGGAACACAACAGTAACGCACTCTCGTAATCGCGCTTGCTGATGTGCTGCTTGATTTTCATCAGAAAGGCATTCAGGTTAATCTTGGCTTTCCGCAGAACCACCAGCCGTTCGATGAAAATTCCCAAAGCCACCAGCGAAAAAATACCAATAACAATCATTAACCAGCCGCCTTTTGCCAGCACCGAGAATAATGTCATAAAAAAATCTCCTTTTAATTCCTATTCTAAATTCAGTTACATGATCACCTGAAGCGCTGCCGCACCGTTTATTCCGGGCGCTTCAAATCCTCTCCAAAGTTCATAAGATTTGTCGAACAAATTGTTTCCGCTTAACTGCAGGCGAATGTTTTCTGTTATCATGAAGCGCATACGGGCATTCAGCAAAAAATAGCCATCCAGCCGGTTGCTGTTTGAGGGATCATCATAGCGTTCGCCGGTATAATCAAAAGACACCGCAAATTCATGTTCCCGGTAAAATTTAAAACGCAGTGCGCCTCCGGCAGTCACCTTGGGGAAATAAGGCACTTCGTTCCCCTCAACATCAGCCATATTGGGGCCGCCGGATTTTACATCACTCTGCCGCAGTGTCAGCCAGGTATTCGCCAGCCATTTTTCACTGATTTTCCCGCTGCCGCGAATCTGCCACTCCAGCAACCGGATTTTGCCGAAGGGAAGAAAAACCCAGCCGGCATACCGGCTGCTGTCATAGGGGGCAGTCTGCCAGTCCTGCCGCAACTGAATCACCGAAGCCGCCGGAGCCAGATAATCTTCAAGATCGGCAATCTGCCCGTATAACTGAAGCTGCAGGCGGGGCGGAAACTGCACATTCAGTGCGGCGGTCCAGCGGGAACTGTATTCCAGCGGGCGAAAGGCACCGGGTTCACTGAAGGGAAGATCCCGCACCAGCCGGCGCAGCCGCTGCATTTCCATCCCAGGAGTGTAGCCCAACGATAAATTTCCCCAGTCCTGAATCTGGGCATCCAGATTCAGGCGCGGGTAAAATTCATTTCTATCCGCGAATGCCGAATCCGCAATATCAATTTGCTGCTGAACCGACTGGCTGATGAAACCGGCACGGGCCGTAAAAATTCCAAGCTGCTGCTGCAGGGAGAGTCCGCCGTTCAATAAAGTGGATTCATAATCATGTAAAGCCAGTTCAGTCGGTTGGTCAAACGGAACGTACCCGTCACCCACATCAATTTTCATGTGCTCCGCCGAAGCCTCTGCGCCAATGCGGGTCTTGTTGACATCCAGCGCCGCCCTTCCGCTTACCTGCCAGCCGTTATCCTGATAATTGTAAAAGTTATCCAGTTCATCCAAAAAAAGATTCGCATTGATCTCAGTGGAAATCCGGTCAGTCCACTGTTGTTCAAGAGCGGTATTAACCCGCCATAAAGTGCTCTGGACTTCGGGTGCATCCGTTTCCGGCAAATTAACGATTCCATAAATTCCCTGCTTGTTAAAACGGTAGTCTGTGCCAAGATGCCACAAATGGTTCCGGGCAAGGCGGTAATGGAAGCCGGTTTTAAAACCGATGCCGGTCCACTGGGCGTTATCAACATGCCCGTCGCTGGTTGTAAAATCAGCGGAAAAATAGGGAAGGAAATCCCCGATTTTAAACTGGGAATTCAGGCATATTCCCGCAGTGTTGAAGGAGCCGTAGTGCAGACAGCCGTTCAGCCAGGGAAATTCGTACAGACGCAGCAGGGCCGGTTTTATCCGGGAAAAACGGAAAGGGGCCGGCGGGGGTGTGCGCTGCCAGATGCGGTCGTTGTCTATCCAATTCAGCGTCACGGTGCGGAAAATCTGCCGCCGCTGTTTTTCAGGAAGGGTAATTTTTGCCAACCCGACAATGGTGTATTCTTTTAACTGAATTTCAGGTAATTCCGCCTGGCGCTTTGCGGGCGCCTGCAGGCTGTCTGCCACCTGAGCCTGAAGTATTGCAGGCCTGCCTGCTGCCAGAGTCAGGCTAAGGGATAATGTCAGAATGAATTTTCTCATAGGGCTGCCAGTCGTTCTTTTGCTTTTTCACTGATTTTTTCAGCGGCATACTTATCCACCACTTCCTGATACACTTTCCGGGCTTCAGCCGGTTTTTTTATTTTTTCATACACGGTCCCGGCAGCAAACAAAGCGCGCGCCACCCAGCCGGGATATGCCTGATATACATACTTTACCCGAAGATAGTTGGTGAGCGCTTTCTGGGAATCGCCGCCGGCTTCATACACATCTCCCAGCACCTTTTGAGCTTCTGCGGCCAGTTCATCGTTACGGTCGCCGATCACTTCGTTCAGCATCTGTTCGGCTTCCTGCGTATTCCCCTGAACGGATAGGGCACGGGCCAGTTCAATGCGTGCCTGGTAGGCGCTGAAAGAGCCCTCCTGCACGGAAATGGCTTTCTGCAGCTCATTTTTTCCTGCAACAATGTTTTCCTGCTTAATATAGGTAAGGCCCAACTGGTAATGAACCTGACTGATAAAAGCCGGATCCTGTCCGTTTCTGAAGGTGCCGGTCAGGATTCGCTGAAACTGGTCTGCGGCTTCCGTTGAACGGCCCTGCTCCCGCAGGACAATTCCCAACTGAAACAGTGCATCCGGCACGACATCGCTGTCCGGGTATTGCCGGAGAATGGTGCGGAAGCTTTCCAGGGCCTGATCCGGCTGCTGCAGGTTTAAATAGCTCAAACCAATCCAGTAGCGGGCTTTGGGGGCCAGAATTGATCCGGGATATTTTTCCAGAAACTGCTGGTATGCCTTTATCGCTTCACCAAACTGGCTGCGTCCGAAATAAAAATCGCCCCGGCGCAGCAGTAATTCCTGGCTCAGTTTGCTTTCGGGATTCCGGTTAACATAGCGGTCCGCCACTTCAAATGCTTTCTCCACCTGTCCCAGTTGTGTTGCAGACCACTGCAGGCCGCTGATGGCATCTCCCAGAACAGCACTGTCCGGAAAACGGCGGATCACTTCCTCGTACCATTTCATCGCTTCTTCAAAATCCCGTTTGTTGTAATAAGCATCACCCAGTTCATAATAAACCCGCGGCAACAGCTCGCTTTTGGGATTGGCTTTAACAAAATCCTGATAGCGCTCAATGGCCCGGTCAAAATTATTTTCCACAAAGTAGCTTCGGGCAATCAGGTACTGCGCATTTTCGTCGTACTGCCCTTTGCTGCCGTCTTCCGCAAGGCGCTGAAATTCCCGCCGGGCTGCCGCAAAATCTTCCTGTTTGAAATGGCACATTGCCACCTGAAAACGGGCCCATTCCTTTTCGGCCCCGTCGGGGAACTGATTCAAATATTTCTCATAATTACGGATGGCAGCGCTGTAATTTTTCAGGGCAAACTGTGCATCGGCGGTCCTCAGCAGCACATCGGTAGCAAATTCCGGTTTATTGCTGATCTGTTCAAGCTGCCGGAAGGCGCGGGCCGCCTCCTGATACCGGTTAAGCTGGTAATAACTCCAGGCAATACCATACTGGGCATCCGCTGCGTTCTGGTGATCGGGATTGTTCTTTAAGAAAACCTGGTAATTTTTCAGGGCGTCTTCGTACTGTTGCTGATTATACTGCGCTTCGGCCAGCCAGTAGCGGGTTTCTGCGGCAAACTGCCCGCCGGGATATTGCTGCAGATATTTTTTAAAATCCACCAATGCAGAATCGTACTGGCTTAACTGAAAGGCAGACCATCCACGTTTAAACAGAATTTCCTCTTTCAATTCATCCGGGGCATTTTTAATCTGTTCCAACTCCCGGTAGGCATCTTTATAATTTTTAAGCCCGATGTAATTATCGGCTTTCATTTTATGGGCGAACACCGCCAGGTCACTTTCGGGATAGATGCGGGTCAACTGATCCAGGTTTTTAAGGGAGGCGGGATAGTTCTCCTGTTCAAAAGCAAGGCCGGCCAATTCATACAGCGCATCATCGGCAAATTCGCTTTCCGGATTGTTCAGCACCAGTTCAGTTAATCTTTGTTCGGCGGCATCATAATTCTGCTGTTTCTTCTGCACCATCCCGCTGTAAAAAGCGGCCTTTATCCCCACCGGGCTCTGTTTTTGTTCCCGCGCAATCTCCTGAAAAATAGTGTAGGCCTGCTGATAATTTTCTTCATTCAAATAACTCCAACCCTCCGAGAAACGGGCCTGCCAGTAAATGGGTAAATCGGGATAGTTGTTGATAATGCGCTGGTACATTTCACGCGCTTTGGCGTATTCGCCTTTGGCGGAAAGCGCTTCTCCCATCAGGAAATAAGCCTGCGGCCGGAATTTTTCAGCTCCCGGCTGCTTCAGACCCTGCAGGGTAATCTCCAGCGCTTCATCGTACCGGCCAATCTGGTACAGAATGTTTCCCTGTATAAAATAGGCTTCCAGGCTCAGGGGGTGGTCGGGATATTCTGTAACCAGGTTTTTATACATTTCCAGAGCCTTTTCCGGCTGGTCCGTTTCCTGATAAATCCAGCCCAGACTGTAATAGGAATAGGCTTTGATATCGGCCTGCGGATATTCCCGGATACTTTTAAGATAGGCTTGTTCCGCTTCCGGGTATTGGCCCAATTTATAATAACTTTCTCCCATCCAGTAAAATCCTTCCGCAGCCAGTTCATGGGAAGGGTATTTGGATGTGAATTTTTCCAGTTGGGAAATCGCCTGGCTGTACTGCTTGTTTTTATACAGAGAAAGCCCGATGCGAAATACCGCCTCATCAGCCAGGCTGCCGGTAGGATAACGGCTGAGGTGTTCGCGGTATTTTTGAATTGCCTCATTGTACTGGTTCAGGTAAAAATAGCTTTCCCCCTGTAAAAAATGGGCTTCTTCCGCCAGCCCGCTTTGCGGATATTTCTGTAAAAAATCCTGAAGCTGAGAAAGTGCCAGCTCATACATTCCGTCATCGTACAGGCCGCGGGCTGTTAAAAAATCCTGCTTTTCCAGTTTCGAGATCTGGGCAGGGGAAATTGAGAAAACTGCAAGGGAGGTAAGCACTGCCAGAAGTATCCACTTCTTTAACATAATCTAGAGCTCCATATTTTAAGTAGAAATATAACCGCTGCCCTTAATTTTGGCAAAGAGAATTCCAGGCTCCGGAATTCCGGGTTTTATAAAAACCGTTACTTTGAACCTATTGCCCAACCCTCGTGACAGCCATTTCGGATCCCATACCGCAAACTTGATAAATAATCCCTTTCCGGCACTTTTTTATGGTAATTTTAAACAGGAAGGCTTCAATTTACCGCGAATTCCTTTTGTTTTTTCTATCCATATAGATCCCGGCAGTTGCGGCCGGCCTTTTGCAGACAGTCATTTTTTTATTAACCGCTGCCTCATATATTCGGATTATTTATGCTGTTCAACTCTAAATTGTTTCTCAGGAAAGATTTTTATCGCTTATGAAGCGGATCAGATTATTTGAATTTGAAGATGCCCGCTGGTTTCCGGGATTCCTGCGTAATTTGGTAACCGATTACCTGCGCTTTACCGTTTCATTTTTCGGCCTGTACCGGCCGGTACTTCCCCTTCTTGCCGAATCTTTGAAAAAAACGGGAGAGGCGCGGCTGCTGGACCTTTGTTCCGGCGGGGGCGGGCCGCTGCTGCAACTGATCCCGGAACTGCGACGCATGTCCGGTTTACTCGTTTCTGCAGAGCTGACGGATAAATTCCCCAGCCGCCATTTATCCCATTTTGCCGGTTCTGTTAAACAGGAATCCATCCTCATCCGAAAAGAGCCGCTGGATGCGCTGCAGATTCCGGCTGAACTGCCGGGTTTTCGCACATTTTTTAATTCTTTCCACCACTTCTCCATTGAAGAAGGAAGGCAAATCCTGAGGCAGGCGGAAGCCGCCCGTGCCGGGATTGGAATTTTTGAATTGACCGGACGGGATTTTTTGACCATGCTGCTGGTTTTCTTCTCTCCCCTGCTGGTGATTGTCATTACCCCCCTGATCCGGCCTTTTTCCTGGAAGCGCCTCCTGTTCACCTATCTGCTGCCGATGGTTCCATTTGTGATATGGTGGGATGGCATCATTTCCAACC
>JBAPTX010000154.1:0-3999 GCA_049282375.1 Calditrichia bacterium | reverse complement strand
ATTCAAAATCAAAATAACCTTCATCATCTGTTGTGGTTTCCTTTTCTTCTCCGTTGAAAATCCCCTTCACAGTTACGCCCGGTATTTCATCGCTTTCAAATCGTTTATACATGGTTTTTAAATTTTTCCAAATCCCCTCATTTTCATCGGGAGGCGCTTTCCCTTCTTTTTCCAGCACTCTTCCTTTGATATATACCTTTTCGTGGTTTCCGAAACCGGTATAAGGAAGGATCTCCAGCGGTTTTATCCGCCCCAATTTGCTTTTTGCCCGGAATCGATATTTATCAAATATACTTTCCAGTTTGTTGGATACCTGAAAAAGATTTTGTTTAATGGAAATCATATTTTATTACCCGGGATTAAGCAGTAAAACAGGTTAATATTCCTCTCTATTATTATACCACAATCACAAAACGTTCTAAAATATATAACAAACATAAAAAACTGTACTCGGGTTTGCAATTTTTTTTACGCCAGGATTTCAGCAGGCAGTGGATTACTACAATGAAAGAAAAACTTTGTTAGCCTTTTGGGAGTATAACTCCTTATAATTTAAATAACGGAGGTTTTTGCCATGAGAACTTTTTTTATTATTCTGCTGCTTGTCTTTACCACTCTTTCTGCACAGGATTATTTACCCGGAAGCCTGAATATTGAAGTGGAATCGGGTGTTTGGGATTTCCCGAGGGAGATTCCTGGTGTAACCGTTCACTTTAACGGCCAGATGGTCGTGGACAGCGTAATGATGTCAAGAGGGGATATGAGCTATCAGGTGATTCCGGTGAGCGATTTCCTGAGAACGCAGTTTGCAATTAACCTGCCAGCCGATGTCGTGCAATTGTTAGGGCAGTTTGGAGCAAAGAGTATCCGCAGAGGTCAGGTGAACTTTGCACCGGAGGATACGCTGCCTCACTACCGAGAGATAAGGGGAAGCGGGAAGATGATTCAATCCCTCGACTATAACCGCTTTTTAATTGTTGAAGTGCCGGAAACCGTGGATATAAATGAGGCTGTGGAATCCTTCAAGTCCAATCCTCATATTCTCAGCGTAAGCGGTAACGAAGCATTGGAGGGCTTAATTTCGAACCCACAATAAAAAAACCCGGACAACCAGCAGCGGTAATCCGGGTTTTTAACAGAAGCTATAACTCTGCTTTAGTTGACGTTAATGTTTTTGCCTTTTTCAATCTGGGTGAAACTCAGTTCACCTTTGTTCTTCATCTTCACCTTAATGGTAGAATTATCGCTGAACTTTTCTTTCAAGATTTCGTCTGCCAGCGGGTCTTCCACATATTTCTGAATGGCCCGTTTAAGCGGGCGCGCCCCTAACACAGAATCGAATCCCTTTTCAGCAATAAACTCTTTGGCACCGTCGGTTAAATCCAGCGTAATATTGCGTTCCAGCAAACGAATTGAAATATCGGTCACCAGCAGGTCCACAATTTTAACAATGTCCTTTTTATCCAGTTTGCGGAAGAAAATGAATTCATCCAGCCGGTTTAGAAACTCGGGATTAAACATACGCCTTAACTCGGCCGTAATTTTTTCACGCATAACGCTGTGTTCGGAATCATCACTCTGCTGTCCGAAACCCATGGACAAGCTTTTCTTGATCTCGCGTGTGCCCACGTTGGAGGTCATAATCAGGATGGTATTGCGGAAATCCACCCGCCTGCCCAGGCTGTCGGTTAGCTGGCCCTCGTCCAGGACCTGCAGCAGCAGGTTGAACACATCGGGATGTGCCTTCTCCAGTTCATCAAACAGAATCACCGAATAAGGATGGCGCCGCACCTGTTCGGTAAGCTGGCCGCCTTCTTCGTACCCCACATATCCCGGAGGCGACCCGACCAGCCGTGACACGGAAAACTTTTCCATATATTCGGACATATCGATACGAATCAGCGCATCTTTACGCTCGAACAGATATTCTGCCAGGATTTTGGCCAGATGCGTTTTTCCGACTCCTGTGGGTCCCAGGAACATGAAGGAACCAATGGGGCGGTTGGGGTCTTTCAGCCCGGTGCGGGAACGCCGGATGGCTTTGGCAATGGTGCCGATCGCTTCATCCTGCCCGATTACCCGCCGCTTCAGTTCTTCTTCCATTTCAATTAACTTAATGGATTCACTTTTTGCCACACGCTGCACAGGGATGCCGGTCATCATGGAAACCACTTCAGCGATATCTTCTTCTCCAACCGGCTCCACCCGGATGTCTTCTTCCCGTTCCCATTTATTGCGCTCAAACACAAGTTCTTCCTGCAGCCGTCTTTCGATGTCGCGCATTTTGGCGGCATTTTCAAAATCCTGCTGGCGGGCATGGCGCTCTTTATCCTGCCGCACTTTCTCCATCCGCTGCTCCAGTTCCAGAATTTCCTTTGGTACAACAATACTGGAAATGTGAACGCGGGAGCCGGTTTCATCCAGAACATCAATGGCCTTGTCCGGGAAAAATTTGTCTGTAATATAGCGCTCACTTAACCGGATGGTCGCCAGCAATGCCTCATCCGCATAGGTCACATGGTGGTGCTCTTCGTATTTGGACTTAATACAGCGCAGGATTTCCAGCGTTTCTTCAGGACTGGTGGGTTCAATCATCACCTTTTGAAAACGGCGTTCCAGTGCACCGTCTTTTTCGATATACATGCGGTATTCGTCAAGCGTGGTAGCGCCAATGCACTGCAGTTCGCCGCGGGCCAGCGCCGGTTTAAACATATTGGAAGCATCGAGCGATCCGCTGGCACCGCCAGCCCCTACGATGGTATGCAGCTCATCAATAAACAGGATCACATCGTCTGCTTTTTCCAGCTCGCCCATAATGGCTTTCATGCGTTCTTCAAACTGTCCGCGGTATTTGGTGCCTGCAACAATGCTGCCCATGTCCAGAGCAACGATCCGTTTGTTATGCAGCACCCGGGGCACTTTCCGGTCAATAATCCGGAGGGCTAGTCCTTCCGCCACAGCCGTTTTTCCTACTCCGGGCTCACCGATCAGCACCGGATTATTTTTCTTGCGGCGGCTCAATATTTGAGCGACACGCTCAATGATTTTATCCCTGCCGATAATGGGATCTAATTTTCCCTGCAACGCCAGTTGGGTAAGGTCCCTTCCGAAATGATCCAGCGCCGGCGTTTTTATCTTCTGGGAAGTACGCTGCGATGAACTAAAGCTCATGGCCGATTTTCCCTCTAATATATTTTTTAATTCCGAATAGACTACGTTGTATTCAACATTCAAACTCATCAGAACCTGTGCGGAAAGTGATTCCTTTTCTTTCAGCAGTGAAAGGAGCAAATGCTCGGTGCCGATAATATCCGACTTGAAATTCTTGGCCTCCATATAGGTTACTTTCAGCACCTTTTCGGCCCGTTTGGAGAGCGGCAGATTGCCAAGCGTCATCATTCCGCCGGCAGGGCCGGCCGCTTCTTCCAGCCGCTGTTTAAGTTTATCTATTTCCACATTCAGATTTTTCAGAATCTTAATGGCTATTCCTTCACCTTCTTTAATAATTCCTAAAAGCAAGTGCTCGGTGCCGATGTAATCGTGTCCAAGGCGCATTGCCTCTTCCTTGGAATACCGGATTACCTTTTGAACCCGGCTGGTGAAATTATTTCTCATTGGAAACCCCAACATATTAAAAAAACCTCAGTTTTAAAGATTCAACCTGTTTTCAATTTAATTTGTGCAACCTGTTTTCGCAACCGTAAATACTGCTGCCCTTTATATAAATACTCTTTTTTTATTGCACCTGAAGTGATGCTTACAACAATTTTTAAGCGGATAATTCAGTTGCAGAAGTGCACCGCTATTCCAACTTTAAGTTTTTATCACACTTCTTTCAAAAGGTTCACCGATTTTTAAAATTTCATATCTAAATTTTCCTGAAACAGAATTGGTTCAAACTTGAGAATGGTTTTGCATTTGGTCTTTGAATGAATTAAAATATTTTCAAGAGGAACTACACCTTTACCATTCCGTAACAGGAATAGTAAGATTTAAGGG
>JBAPTX010000153.1:0-4569 GCA_049282375.1 Calditrichia bacterium | reverse complement strand
CGCGCATGGATTCGGGATTGGCATTATAGGCATCATTAATGATCAGAAGATCTTTTATGCGGGCAATTTCCATCCGCTGCCCCACATTCTGCACCGAAGCCAGTCCGGTTTTAATTTCATCCTCCGTAAGCCCCATTTCCCGGGCAATGGCCGCTGCCAGCAGGCCGTTCATCAAATGATGCCGCCCGGCCACGCCAAGTTTCAGCACGGCGCCGCCGTTCATCCGGAAATGAAGAAATCCTGCTTCATCCGTTTTAACAATCTCGGCATGATAATCGGCGGAAGCATCTGTGCCGCATTTAATAATTTGCGCATCTTCACGGGAGTAATTCTTCAGGAAAGCATCATTCACATTCAGGAAGAGCTTTGCTCCCGACGGCGCTTCATCCAGCAGCGCGCGTTTTTCTTCATAAATCTTTTCACGGCTGCCGAAAAACCCGATATGCCCGCTGCCGATCTGGGTAATCGCTGCCAAATCCGGGCGCACAAGCCGGGTGAGCCGGGATATTTCACCGGGATGACTGGTGCCCATCTCAATCACAGCCGCCTGTGCGGCGGAATGCAGTTGAAAAAGGGTAAGCGGAACACCGATAAAGTTATTGCGGTTTCCCTGCGTTTTAACAACCGTTAAGCGCTGCTGCAGAATGGAGACCAGCAGCTCTTTTGTGGTGGTTTTGCCGGCGGAACCGGTAAGCCCGACCAGCGGAAAATGAAAACGGCGCCGGTACCAGGCGGATAAATTCATTAAAAACTGCAGGGTATCATCAACAAGCAGTATGGGAACAGGTAAATTCTCAAATCCGTCAATTCCATTTTTATCCGCAACTATGGCAACTGCGCCTGCTTCTGCGGCTTTTTGAATAAAGCGGTGCCCATCGAACCGCTCGCCGCGCAGCGCAACAAAAAGATCTCCGGTCTGCATCTGCCGGGAATCGGTGCTGATACCGGACACAACACAATCCTTTCTGTTCAGCACCTCCCGCACGTTCAGCAGATCAGCCGGAATATCCTGTAATTTTACCTGTTCCACCCACTGCTTCCTTATTCATTTTCTTCAATAAATGTTTGAACCAGCTCTACATCATCAAAAGGCAGCTTTTCCGATCCTATTTCCTGATATTTTTCATGCCCTTTGCCGGCAATCACCACCACGTCATTTTTACCGGCAGCAGACAGGGCGCTGCGGATGGCCTGCGCCCTATCCGGCATGATGCTTACTTTTTCGCGGTCGTAAATACCGCTGATAATATCTTCCATTATTTTTTGAGGATCTTCCCCGCGGGGATTGTCATTGGTCAGGAAAATACGGTCGGCATAATCTTCTGCGGCCTTACCCATTTCAGGACGCTTTCCGCGGTCGCGGTTACCCCCGGCGCCGAAAACCAGCAGCAACTGGGCCGGACGGGTTTCCAGAGCCGCCTGCAGAATCTGCCGCAGGGCATCAGGGGTATGGGCATAATCCACATAAACCGCACCGCCTTTCGGCAGAGAGAAAATCTGGCAGCGGCCGGCAATGCCTGGGGCGGTTTTGATACCTTCCAGAATCATTTCATTGCGCAGGCCCAGCGCCACTGCCGTGGTGGCAGCCGCCATTAAATTATAAATATTATGCTTCCCCAGCAGCCCCGATTCCAGCATCAACTCTCCCGCCGGTGTCTCCAGACGCACTGCCATTCCTTCAGTTTCCGGCTGGTGATTCAGGTAACGCACTGTGGCATCCTTTTCCATGGAATAGGTAAACACTTCACCTTCAGTATGCCTGGCAATATTTTCGCTGAAGGGATCGTCTGCATTCAGGATTACCTTCTGGAATTCAGTCATCCCTTCGAACAAGCTCCGCTTTGCGAGGAAATAATTCCGGGGAGAACCGTGAAAATCCAGGTGATCCCTCCCCAGATTTGTAAACACCGCGGCCTGGAAGCGGATTCCCTCCACCCGGTGCAGACTCAATGCATGGGACGAAACTTCCATTACGCAGCTTTTAAGCCGGTTTTTGTTCATTTTATAAAAAAGCCGCCAGAGGTCCAGCGCTTCCGGGGTGGTTCTCTCCGCCGATTGACGGCGCTCTCCGTCATCATATTCAATAGTGGTAATCAGGCCCGGCCGCAACTGTGCCTGCTTTAAAATTGAATAAAGCAGATAGGCGGTGGTGGTCTTTCCATTGGTGCCGGTAATCCCGATAATTTTAAGGCGGCGTTCGGGATGATTAAAAAAGTTTGCCGCCAGCCGGGGCATCGCTTTGCGGGTGTTTTTCACCCGGACAACGGATACATCTCCGCCCAACTTCAAATCATCCTCTGCAAAAATGACACCGGCGCCCTTTTCCCGGGCCTGCTCCACATAACTATGCCCGTCAGTCTGAAATCCGCGGATAGCAACAAATGCATCTCCCGGAGATACCTGCCGGGAATCATAATGGAGATTTCCCACGTACCGACCGGACTCACCGGAACGCTCTATCACTTCGATTCCCTTCAGCAGATCAGATAATGCCATCATAATGGTTTGCAAACCAGTTTTATATTTTGATTATCCTGCAGCTTTACACCTGCAGTGGGCCATTGGCTCACCACAACCCCGTAACCTTCAATGGAAAGCTGCAGAGAATAATTTTCCAGTACCGCCATGGTTTCTTTCAAAGTAAGACCGGTTAAAACCGGCATAGTCGGTGCTGCAGCAGATTTTTTATTAATTGAAGTTAGCCCGAGCCGCACGGCAACCAGACGGCCTTCTTTGCGAATTTCATGCTGCTCGCCGACAACAGGTCCGCTGCCGCTGAATTCAACATCGATATTTCTTTCGGACAACAGACGCTGTGCGGTCTCTTTCTCCAGATTTACAACACGGGGAATATACATTTCCTCCAGATTTTTATCCACCGGTTCCACCGGGATATTTTCTATTTCCGTATTTGCCGAAAGGCTCATCACCCGGCGGGCAATACGGCTGAACACAGGAGCCGCGACTTGTCCGCCGTAGTAAGCCCCTTTTGGCTGGCGGACCATTACCAGCAATACAAATTGCGGTTGCCGTACCGGGAAGAAACCCACGAACGAAGCCAGGTGGCTGGAATTATCATAACGGCCGGTTTCAGGATCGTACAATTGGGCCGTACCGGTTTTTCCCGCTACAGAAAGGCCCTCCACCTGTGCCTGTTCACCGGTTCCCCGTTCCACCACACCCTGCAGCACCTGCTTAATCAATTCCGCGGTTTGCGGAGAGATAACCTGGCGGACCGCCTGTGCTTTTCTTTCTTCTACCGTCTCTCCCCGCTGATTTACAATGCTTTTCATCACATACGGCATCATCAGACTGCCGCCGTTGGCAATGGCGCCATAAAGGTTTGCCAGTTGCAGCGGAGTGACCCCCACTTCATATCCGATGCTCATATAAAAATGGGTGGTTTTGGAAAAATCTTCCACCGGGTGCAGAATACCGGCGCTTTCCCCGGGCAGATCTATTCCCGAGGGAATCCCCAGCCCGTAATTGCGGGCATAGCGGAAAAGAACCGGCGGCGGCATTTTTTCCACCATTTTCATGGTGCCGATATTGCTGGAGTGCTCTATAATTTTCCGCGGGCTGAGCCATCCATATTCTTTATGATCCACCACAGTTGATCCGTACAGGCGATACCGTCCGTTTTCACAAAAGAAAATATCTTTATCCAGATCCATATGCATCGTCTCCAGGGCAGCGGATAACGGCACCACCTTTATTGTGGATCCCGGTTCGATGATATCACTGACCGCCCGGTTTTTCCTTCCGGCTGCCGGATACTGATCAAATAAATTGGGATCGAACTGGGGATAATTGCTCATTGCCAGCAGTTCCCCGCTGCGGGGATCCAGTAAAACCGCCATCCCCTCGGTCGCATGGTGGCCGACCACTGCCTCCCGCAGTTCATCTTCCAGAATCATCTGATACTCAATATCAATTGTCAGATGGACGTCAAAACCGTTCAGCGGCTCTTCACCGTTTATATCCGGATTCAGCAACTGCCTGCCAACCGCATCCCGCTGATACATTTTCCAGCCGGGCCTTCCCTGCAGATAATGATTATATTGATATTCAACCCCGCCCAGCGGCTGATTATCCACATTGCAGAACCCCACCACATGGGCGCCGTTTTCTTTATAGGGATAAGTGCGCTGATACCGTTTATCCAGAATCAGACCGGGTATGTTCATTTGTTTTAATCTTTCGGCACGGTCAGCCGGAACCCGGTGACCAAGGTAAAGGAATCGCTTATTGTTCCTGACCCTGCTCTTAAGCCCGGCAGAGGAAATGTTCAATTCCTTTGCAACCGCTTTCAGAGCCGCCGGATTCTGGCTGAGCCGGTTATCCCGCACTGCCACTGAATAGTGCATCACATCCCGCGCCAGCACTTCACCCTTACAGTCGTAAATAGTGCCGCGCCGGGCCGGCACTTCCAACCGGTTTTCCATATTATTGCGGGCCAACTGCCGGTAATGGGACGCATTGACAACCTGCAGTTGGATCAGCCGCGCAAACAGCAGGGCAAATCCGATGCAGATAAGGATTGTCACAACAACAAACCGTGCCCTGCTC
>JBAPTX010000152.1:0-5175 GCA_049282375.1 Calditrichia bacterium | reverse complement strand
CCCGTTCTCCTTCGATAAAATCATTGGAAAGGCTAATTTGGAATCTGCCATTGGAGTCGGTTAAGCCGGAGGGACCGCCGGAAACGGCAATGCGGGTATCGGGAACCGTAACGCTATCATCGGTTATGACCTTGCCTTTGAGGGTGATGTTTGCAGCGGCATTGCTATATGCAAAAGCAGACAGGCAGATAATGAACCACAGATTTCTCATTTTCTCTCCAGAACCAATTCAACCGGGCCGGGTAAGGTAACGAACTCATTGCGTCTCTGGTAATTGGATGCAGACACATAAACGCGTACATCATCGCCCACTTCACCGGGCACTTCTGAAAACTTAAAACTGCCGTCACTGGTAGTTCTCGCAGAGTCTCCGGGCAGGACATCCAATTTTACCACCGCACCGCCAACCGGCATACCATCCCTATTGACAACAATTCCTTTTAATGAACTGGTCACCACCGGCTTGTCAAATACTTCCTGCCAGGCTTCTTTCACTTTTTTAGGAAGGTCTAACAAAGTTGTTAAGAGGGTTAAAATAATGATCACGAACGCGACACGGGCCTGCCATTTTTCCCACCATTCTTTTGGATTCTCTTTCGTTCCGGTGGCTTCCTGTATAGAAATGTTTATATCCCTACCAGAAACCTGGTAAATATTTCCCTGCACCACCCATCCCTGCTGTCGGTAGATATTTTTTGCACTCTCAAGCACCGTATCCGGGGAGGTTGCGTCTATTTCTTCCAGTTTCTCAATAACTTTATTCTGCTGTTGAGAATTTTCCGCGGAGTAGGGAAATTTTACAGATTGAACTATTCTATTGATGACATCTTCGAAGTCTTTTAAAATTACCCCCTGCATTGCAGTTAGCATAGGCGGTAAAGGAGTGTCATCAACAAGCACTGGAATAATTGGTTTTTTTAAAGCCAGGGCAGTATTCCATTCAAATTCTACAAAGTGTGAAGAAGCGGCAGCCTTTGACCAGAGAAGGAGGAGGACATCCTGCGCGGCAATAGCTTCACCAATAATCTTTGGCCATTGCTGACTGGCATAAATATTATTCTGGTCTCGCCAGACTTTAATATTCTTTTGAGAAATTGCTTCTGCTAACCGGTTTGCAAAATCAGAATTTTCGCGGGAATAACTTATAAAGGCACCACGCAAAGTATGTACCTTCTTATTTTATTTTCTGAAATATAAAAAAAGGCTGTAAAAGAATGAAGCTATTTTTCAACTCTTCGATTTCACTGAAATCGTCTCATTTTTTAATAAAAATCCCAGGATATAGGATAATATTTCTAAAAAACACAAACTTCTTTTATCTTGACAACGCAATTAATTCTATGCCGGGTGATTACCTCCACATCTTCACTTTCCCATATTCAATTTGAAATAAATACCATCCCATTTTATATTTCCGCGGTTCAAATTCGCTTACAATATTCCTTAAGATCCGGCACGATTTGGGCGGGATATAAAAGAGAATGTACTTGAGGCGAACAAAAAAGAAGAGAATGATGAAAAAAGAGCTGACCCGAAAACTCGACCACCTCTCCACCCAGCCGGGGGTCTATCTTTTCCGGGACGAAAACCGGAAAATTATTTATGTGGGAAAAGCAAAGAGCCTGCGAAGCCGGGTGCGCAGCTATTTTCAGGATTCCCGTAACCTTGATGCAAAAACCCGGGTGCTGGTGCATCAGATCCGCGACCTGGAAACGATTCTGGTGGACAACGAAGTGGAAGCGCTGATCCTGGAATCCAATCTCATCAAAAAACACAAACCCCGCTACAACATCAATTTACGGGATGATAAAAGCTATCCCTACATCCGCATTACCGCCGAACCTTTTCCCCGCATCTTCGTCACCCGCAAGGTAATCCGGGACGGATCGCGCTACCTGGGGCCTTATACAGACGTGAAGCACCTGCGGCACATCATGAAAACGGTGCGTAAAATTTTCCCGGTCCGCTCCTGCAAATACAACCTGGACGAGCAGATGATTTCTGCGGGAAAAGTAAAACTGTGCCTGGATTATCACATCAACCGCTGTCAGGGGCCCTGCCAGGGTTTGGTGAGCCGGGAAGATTACCGGCAGATGATCCGCCGGGTGGAGCAGTTTCTGAAAGGCAGGACCCGCGAACTGCTGGCCGAACTGCAGGAGGAGATGAGCCGGGAAGCGGCGGACATGCATTTTGAGCAGGCCGCCCGGCTGCGGGACCAGATTAAAATGATCGAGAATTATTATTTCACCTCCCAGAAAGTGGATCTGGCGGACCTGGAGGACCGGGACGTGATTGCCCTGGCGGCGGAAGGTGACGATGCCTGCTCGGTGGTCTTCCGCATCCGGGACGGGAAAGTGGTGGGACGGCAGCATTTTTACCTGCAGGGCGTAGCGGAACAGGATTACCGGAATATTCTGACCCAGTTTCTGCAACAGTATTATCTGGAAGCGGATTATCTGCCTCATCAGGTTTTAATCCCGGAAGAACTGGGAGAAGAGGAATTGCTGATTGTAGAATGGCTCAGCAAACAGGCCGGACAGCGGGTGGAGCTGGTAACGCCCAAAATCGGGGAAAAGAAAAAGCTGATGAACCTGTGTCAGAAAAACGCCCGCTTTCTGCTGGATGACTTACTGCTGCAGAAAGAAAAACGCAAGGGGCATATTGCCTATAATGTGGAAGCGCTGCAGAAAGATTTAAATCTGGAAAGCCCGCCACTGCGCATTGAAGCGTTTGATATTTCCAATTTTCAGGGCCGGGATGCGGTGGCATCCATGGTCTGTTTTGTGAACGGAAAGCCCTCCAAAAAGGATTACCGCCGTTTTAAAATCCGCAGCAAACAGACGCCTGATGATTTCGCCATGATGCGGGAGGTGGTTCAGCGCCGTTATAAACGGGTTCTGGATGAAGATCAGCCTTTGCCGGACCTGATACTGATTGACGGGGGAAAAGGGCAGCTCTCCAGCGCTGTGCAGGTGCTCAATGAATTGAATCTGCACGATCAACCCGTTATCGGGCTGGCCAAGCGGTTGGAAGAGGTCTTTTTCCCCGGCCTCAGCGATCCGCAGAACATACCCAAAAATTCATCTGGCCTGAAACTGCTGCAGCAGGTGCGGGACGAATCCCACCGTTTTGCCATTACCTATCATCGTAAACTGCGGGACCGGCGTTCGCTGAAATCCCCCCTTTCCGAAATCCCCGGCATCGGGCCAAAAAGGCAGAATCACCTGCTTAAGACCTTCGGTTCACTGAAAAGAATTAAAGCAGCAGCTAAAAGTGAACTAATTAAAAAAGGTAATTTGCCGGAAAAAGTGGCGGAAGCCGTTGTGGAAAAGCTGGGGGAAGTAAGAGAATAAATAGTCAATTGAGCAGAACCGGTTTAATTCCGCATCATTCCTTTGCGATAAATCCGGAGAGCCACTCCCGGAAATCCGGCCCCATCCACAGATCTCCAAATAATTTTTCCTCCAATTTTTCGGCCGCTTCCCTGCCCTTTAACTGATACTCCCGCTCCAGTTCAAGAAATCCCCGCACGGCAGGCGCAGCATTCCGCAGGCAGTCTGCCGCCAGTTTCCGGGCGGCGCTATTCAGTTCATCCGGAGAAGTAACTTCATCAATAAATCCGATTTCTGCCGCCTGAAAGGCATCAATGGTGCGGCCGGTCAGCAGCAGGTTCAGGGCATTTGTTCTGGAAAGAAGCCGCAGCAGGCGCACACCGCCGCCCCAGCCGGTAATCAGCCCATTGGCCGCCTGCCGGAAGGAAAAAGCGGCATGCTGCGCCGCCAGCCGGAAATGGCAGGCACTCAAGATTTCGCAGCCGCCCCCCAATGCCCGGCCGTTGGCGGCGCCAATCAGGATCCGGCCCCGGCTCAGCCCGTCCAGAATTCGGCGCATGCGGCGGCTCATCTGCAGGGCCTGCTCCCGAGTGGTAAAAGTTGCGAAATATTTCAGATCGCCGCCGGAACAGAAGGATTCTTCTCCTGCGCCCGTTAAAATGACCGCACGGATATGCGGTTTATTATTCAGCATAGTAATCACTTCTTCGAATCGCTGCATCATTGCTTCATTGACCGCATTATGAACCTGGGGGCGGTTTAAGGTCAGAAGAGCTGTTTGCTCCTGTTCGCCGTAAATAATGGTTACATTGTTCATCAATCGCTCCCGGCTGTAAAAAAGGCGGGTATTCCCCGCCCGAATAAAATATCAATTTTCTATAAAATAAAGAGACCGCTGTTTAAATAAAACGCACTTTGAGCTCACCCAATACTGGTTTACAGCAGGTTTTTATCCTGTGCCCACTTATAAAATCCCTGCTCAAGCTGCTCGAAAGAATCGATCACATACAGCAGCGGCTGCATGTGCCAGACGTCATATTCCTGCTCCGCCATCTGATCGGGATCGAAGGGCCGTTTTTCCACCTTCTCGGTCAGGCTGTGCTGGGTTTCGCTGTAGGAGGAAATAATGCCGTTGCCGTAAATCCGCAGTCCTTCCGGCGTGTCAATCAGCCCGAACTCCACCGTAAACCAGTAAATCCGTTCCAGCCGCCGGCGGTCCGCCCCTGCCGCTTTCAGGGAGGCTTCACCGATTTTCTGGTAAAAATCCGCAAAACTGCGGTTGGTAATCATTGGCGTATGGCCGAAGATATCATGAAAGAGGTCCGGCGCCGGGGTGTAGTCCAGCTCGTGGCGGGGACGGATATAATCTGTGGACGGGAAAACCCGGCGGGCCAGGCGCGAGAAAAAGTCGCCTTCGAACAGCAGCCCGGGCACCCGGGCCACCTGCCAGTTCGTGGTGCGTTCCAGCACCCGTCCCACATCCCCCAGGTAGGGAATCCGGTCCAGCGGGAATTCCATCATATCCAGCCCGTCCATATATTCCTGACAGGCATGCCCCGGCAGCAGTTTTAACTGTCTCTCAAAAAGGATTTTCCAGGTTTCCTGTTCCTCCTCGCTGTAATCGGGATATTTGATATCATCCCCTTCCGGGGCGGGTTTGTCCAGCTTTATGGGTTTGCAGCGCGGGTCATCACCCTGCAGACCGGCTTTTTCAAATGCGGATAACGATTCATCCCGTGCTGATTCTTCCGGCTTCTTTTTTTCGTCTGCCATATATTGCTCCTTTATCTCCCTTTTTGCAATTAGCCGCTATGAAGGGGCTGAAGCCCCTGGAATTTTGAAG
>JBAPTX010000151.1:0-2913 GCA_049282375.1 Calditrichia bacterium | reverse complement strand
TCTGGTGCTACTGCTGGTGCTCAGTTTTCAGAAGCGCATCTCCATCATTCCTATTTTTATTGCGCAGGTGGTCTGGCGTGGATTACAGGCGGCATGGGGAATGGTGAACGGTCTGGGGAGTTGGATGACTTCCCGGCCGCGGCGGGACCGGCCTGTAAAAGAAAAAGGAATGCGGCAGCTTGCGGCACAGGAAAATACCAATCATGAGCAGCCGGAAGAGCCTCCCGATGTCAGATACCAGCCGTCACTGCCTTCAGAATCGAATGAAAAAGAAATGGTGCAGTACGAACCGCTGGAAATTATTCATAACAAAAACTCCGGACAGCAGGAAAGCCTGGATTTTGGGACGGAGCCGGAAGCCTCCGCCGCTGAAGACGAGGCTGATGCAGCGGACACTGAAATGGGGTTTGAAGTGCTGGAACCCCATCAGGAAAAGGAACTGGATTATGATACGCTGGTGCGGAATTCTCTTTCCCGCTATCAGTTTCCCTCCAGCGAATTGCTTACCGAGCAGGAAGATTCCGCTGAATATCATCTTTCCGAAGATGAATTGAAAAGTAATGCCCGTCTGCTGGAGGAAACCCTGAGTCAGTTTGGAGTGAAGGCTTCGGTAAACCGTGTTGTGGAAGGCCCGGTCATAACCATGTATGAAGTAAAGCCGGCCACCGGCGTTAAAATCAGCCAGATTGTCAACCTTGCGGATGACCTTGCCCTGGCAATGCGGGCGAAAGGCATCCGCATGATTGCGCCCATTCCCGGCAAAGCCGCAATCGGAATCGAAATCCCCAACCGCAACCCTTCTGTGGTTTCATTCCGTTCCATTATGCGCTCGGAGACCTTTATTAACTTTACCGGAAATCTCCCCTTTGGGGTAGGGAAGACAATTTCCGGGGAAGTTTACTGTTCGGACCTTGCCCGTATGCCCCACTTGCTTATGGCCGGTGCCACCGGTTCCGGTAAAAGCGTGGGCATTAATACCATTATCAGCAGTCTGCTCTACCGGGTGCCGCCCAGTGACCTGAAGTTTGTGATGATTGATCCGAAAAAACTGGAATTGTCCATTTATTCAAAATTGAAAGATCATTATCTGGCCCTGTGCCCGGAGCTGGATGAAATTGTGATTACCACACCGCAAAATGCCATTATGATGCTGCGCAGTGTGGTGAATGAAATGGAAGAACGTTATGACAAACTGGCTGCGCTGGGCGTCCGGGAAATCACCCATTATAACCGGAAGATAGAGGAGTATTATAAAAACGGTGAAACTTCCGATGAATTCAGGAAGTTACCTTTTCTGGTCGTGGTAATTGATGAATTAGCGGATTTAATTTTAACCGCCACCCGCGAAGTGGAAGAACCCATAACCCGGCTGGCTCAGATGGCCCGGGCAGTGGGAATTCACCTGATAATGGCGACACAAAGGCCTTCTGTGGATATTCTGACCGGCCTGATAAAAGCGAATTTCCCGGCAAGAATTGCCTATCAGGTGGCAACGCGGCCGGATTCAAAGGTAATACTGGATATGTATGGCGCAGAGAAATTGATTGGAAATGGTGACATGCTGTTTCTGCCGCCCGGCAAAATGAAGCCGATCCGGGTGCAGAATCCTCTGATTACCACCGAAGAGGTAGAACGCATAATCCGTCATATCAGGAAGGAGCCGAAATTCCCGCCCTACGAATTAAAACTTATTCGGCAGCGCAGCGGCGACAGCCCCACATCCGCAAAGGGATTCGACCGCGATGAACTCTATGAGGAAGCAATGGAACTGGTGGTCCGCCACCAAAGCGGTTCTGTATCCCTTCTGCAGCGTAAATTAAAAATCGGATATTCGCGTGCGGCCCGGATTGTTGATCAACTGGAAGAAGCAGGAATAGTTGGGCCGGCCTCACAGGAAGGCAAAGCGCGGGATGTGCTGGTTTCGGGATATTCGCAAAATGATGAATAATACAGGAGTTGTTCAATGAAAAAATTTGCTTTTTTAATAGTGGTTTTTCTGTTCAGTACGGCATGGAGTGCACCGGATGCCGAAAAAATCATTAAAAATGTGCAGAAAAAATATAAAGGGGTGGACCAGGTGCTGATCCATTTTAAGCAGATTAACCGTTTTAAACTGACCGGCATCGAAAATGAAGTTTTCGGCACCCTGTGGCTGACCCGGGATAATAAATTCAAAATTGATACTGAGGATCAGACCCTTGTAAGCAATGGCGATACCTTCTGGCGGTTCAACAAACTGGAAAATCAGGTTTTAATAGATAATGCCAAAAATGACCAGCAGGAAGTATTCCTGAATGATTTTCTGTTTAATATCGGAGAGCGCTATTACAGCCAGGTTATTTCTGTTGATAAATCCGGAAAACGGGATATTTACGAAATGAAATTGACCCCGCGGAATAAGGATGAAAGTTATTTCAATTATTTGAAAGTCTGGATAGAGGATAACACCTGGCAAATAAAGCGGGTGCTTTACGTGGATTACAACGACAACGAAAATGAATACGTAATAGAAGAGATGAATTTGAAGCCGGATATCCCGCTGGCAAATTTTACTTATGAAGTGCCGGAAGGTGCCGATATTGTGGACTTAAGATATTAAGTGTGCTTCTTTTTAAAAGCTGAAAGTCTTGTATTTCTTAAATATCGGGGTAAATTGTATTTTGGCACAAAGTAAAGTTAATGTTGTTATCTCCTGTTAATTCCGTAAATTAGGCATTCTCTTTGGAGAGAATAGTTTACAAAGGTTTTCAATATCCGCTGGAGAGTATTTGTTGGAAAATCCGAATGATATTTATCGGTTAGAAGAAGAAGAGCAGGTAAGCCTGCAGGATTATATGCGGATCATCTACCGCGGCCGCTGGCTTATTTTTGCTGCGTTTGTTCTGGTTATGCTGGTTACCGCCTATATCACCT
>JBAPTX010000150.1:0-2721 GCA_049282375.1 Calditrichia bacterium | reverse complement strand
ACCTGATCCGACTCATCATTATCCGTGGTTTCAAAATTGGGTTCACCCAAATCAGGAACCCCGTTTAATTCACCGGCATCCGGGCCGTTATATTCGAAATCTTCCGGTCCCAGGCCGTCGTTTCCTTTATCATCATGAATGGGTTCGATATCCAGAACACCATTTCCATTAAGGTCTTCGCCTTCATCCAGGATCAGATTGTAATTTGTATCCTCATTATCGAACTGGCCGTTGCCATTAACATCCTCATACGGGGTCCAGTCTCCGTCATCATCAATGCCATTTGACTGGCTTTCATCAATCATCCCGTCTTCATCATTATCTATCCCATCATTTGCCAGGCCGGGGCTTTCCAAAAAGGCAAACCCGAAGTAGCCGATGGGAAGACCGGTATCCAGTTCACGTCCGCCCTTATTCCAGGTGTAGGTAATATCATCAGCGGTATCAAAGTCAGCGTCATCGTTGTTGGGCGGCCCACCCATATCGGGATCTACCAACATGCCGACTACCGATTTTTCAAGACCTTTACCATTATTGGTAATATCATAAATATTAATGAGAATGTCTTCAGCGAGACGGGCATTCCACTGATAAGTACGTGCTTCCACAGTAACGCCTAATCCTCGGCGTCCATCCGGCCAGGAGGCGGTATCACCGGGAAAAGGATAATAATCAAATTCGTCATTTTCGCGGTCATCCATTGCATAATAAGTTTCCTGATCCCCGCGCACAAATGCACCGAATTCACCATTCCATCGCCCTGCGCGCACACCGGGAACATTTTCACCGGGCTGGCGGGTATCGCCGGGATAACTGCCGACCGGCCAGTAAGTGGGCCAGGTTTCTTTACGGCTGCTGGTGGCAAACCAGCCCGCATTGTTTTTGAGACTTAAATCCAGCACACCATTGCCGTTAAAATCTTCTATGGGCTGCAATATCCCGTCATTTTCGCCTGGGTCATTCGTATTGGGAATCCCGTCCCGCCCGACATCTTCACTGATACCGCCAATCAGCGGTGTTCCGATGGCATCGGGTTCGTCCATGTTGAAATATCCGGGAAGCGGCATAAAATAATAACCGTGAGACTGATCGGGAGCCATTTCTCCAAATAAGTAGTAATCCGATACGATTGCGATTGAATCCCCGTGAACATCAACTACTTCAGCGGCAACATAAAAATAGGAACCAAAAATATAGTCCACCATTTTCGGGCCTTTTGGCCAGGACAGCGGTAAAAAAGAAGCCTGATCCGCATGGGATAACAGTCCATTGTTGGAAATGGAGCCTGTTACCAGATTCCCATCCACAGTAGAGGAACGGTAATATTTAACCAGCGAATCTCCCTGCGCTGTCTGTTTCTTTTGAAAACGGGAATATCCCCGCGTGCTGCGAATGGCTTCACGGGCCAGAGAATTTTTCTTCTTTTTTCTGGCTGTGTTTTCTGATACTCCTGCCCAAAGGGTCAACCCCGTCAGCAGGATAACCATTGCCATTGTAAAACCGATTTTTTGCCTTAATAACATGAATGATTTCCTCTGTTATGAAAACGTTTTTTTAGATTCTGATTTATAATTGAATTTCCAGACCCACCTGAATTTTTCTGGGCTGAGAGAAAAAGTAAGGTGATATATATATTTCTTCATTTGTAAACAATCCCTCGGAACGGATAATCTGATAATCCCGCGCCTGGATTTCCGGCAATTGGGCAATCTGATCTGCTTTACCGCTGATGGCATATACCCGTTCGTGATTCAGATGATCGAATACATTATCCACTTTCAGGAATACGGCGCTTTTGACACCCGCCAGATGCAGGAATTTCTTAATTTTTAAGTCCACATTCCACTGGGTGGGTTTAAATGCCGAATTGGTCAGTTCCCGCCGGTTCACTTCAAAGTTTTCCAGCAGATCCGGTGTGTAAGGGGTTCCTGAAGAAAGAAAACCGGTAAGCCCCACCGTCCAGTTATCTTCTTTCACTACATTTACAAATGCATTAATTGTATGGCGCTGATCCCAGTTCAGTGATAAAATCTTTCTTTCCGGGAATACTTCGCTTTCTCCGCCAACACGGGTTGCCACATTAATCAGGTTCAGTACTGCCGGATCGGAAGAACTGCCGTTTGCAAAAGCCAGTGTATAGTTGATTCCGCCATTTACCAAACCGCTCCGTTTAGTCACATCAATGGTCAGGCCTTTAGAATATCCGTAATCCCGGTTGATATACCGGTAATAGGTAACCCGGTCCACTGTGGTTTTGGGTTCAATTCCCAGCAAATTCCGGAAGTCTTTATAATAGGCTGTTACATCTACTGCGATGCTGCCTGTAACTCCCTGCTGTAAACCGATTTCGTAGGCAATGGTCCGTTCGGGATCCAGATTTGCATTGCCAAGCAGGCGTCCATCCAGTTGATTACGGTTGAGTGAAACCAGGGGTTCATTAAACATGCGCTGGTAGGGCGGCATCTGAAAGAAATGACCATAGGACCCGTGGAATGCTCCGGTAGAAGAAATAGGGAAGGATATTCCCACCCGCGGGCTGATCTGCCATTTGGTTGAGGCATCAGTTAAATTGGATTCGCTGCCCAGCAGAAAAGATTCCGCCCGGAAGTTTATGGGCACTTTTTCATTGGGATCAAAAACATCCAGCCGGACACCAAGATTTAAAATAATTTCATCGCTGAATTCAATTTTATCCTGAATATAAGCTGCGATTTCTATGGG
>JBAPTX010000149.1:0-2538 GCA_049282375.1 Calditrichia bacterium | reverse complement strand
CCGCTGGACCGCAGTAAACTCAGCCCTTTATTGGTAGCAAACCATTTGTTGTTTTCACTGTCCACAAATATATCGTTAATGCGCAGGCCGATCGGCTGGTAATCTTCCCGGAAGTCATACAAGTTCCCGTTGAACCAGGCGTTCAGGCCGCCTGCCGTACCCAGCCAGACATACCCATCCTGGTCCCCTGCCACAGTAAATACATTATTGTTTTTCAGGTTATCGGATTCCTGCAGCCGCATCCAGGAAGTATCGCCCTGGGCGGAAATCTGCATGCTGATTACCCCGTTGCGTTCTGTGCCGATCCAGATATTGCCGAAAATATCAGTAGTCAGGTCTGCAAGGGGGGTACCTTCAATCCCCAACTGATCCGGCAGTTCATATTTTTTCCAGGTGGTGCTGTCGAATGCTTCATCGTTGAATTCCGGAAAAGGAAATTTAACCAGCGGTTTTTCATTCTGAACCGCGGCCAGGGACATCCAGATAGACTGACCGTCCCGGTCCATCATCAAATCCGTTACCACCAGCAAATCAACTGCGTTGCCGATTGTATATGAAAAGAAATGCCTGAGGGAATCCGCCGGCGGGAAAATAAGAGTATCCTGCTCCGAGGCGGAGGCAGTCCACAATTTGCCTTCTGTGGTATAATTCGTAAAATGGTAAAACTTGAAATCCGGCGTAATGATGACCAGGCCGCCGTTCCAGGAACCGATCCAGATATTGCCTGCGGCATCCTCCAGGATGGTCTGGGCGGAATTGGTGGGATGCCATGGCGGTAAATACTTAAAGTTGCGCCATTCGCCGTCATTCAGCCGGACCGAAAAGCCGATGTTGCGCTCATCTTTAAATCCGCCGCTCAGTACCCATAAACGTCCCCGGCTGTCCAGCAGGGATTCTCCCACATTGTTGTCAATTATGCCGTTTAAGTAAACCCGTTGGCCATCAGAGAGATTTCGAAGCCCCCGGTCCTGCAGGGCAGCCCAGATATGGCCGTTTTCACTTATTGCAAAGGCGGTAATACGCGCGGGAGAAACCGCTGCAACTTCCTGAAACTGATCCTGCTGCAGCCGGAAAACTGCGGCGGTATTTTCAATATAAATTTCATCATTATAAATTTGAATTTCATGAATTTCCCGGTTTGTCAGCCCCTGAAAAACCACCTGAAACTGTGCGCCGTCAAAAATGGCAAGTCCGTTGTGAGCACCCACCAGAAGCTGATTATTGTGGGTTTCCAGACTGTAAATCCGGTTGATCGGCAGTCCGTCATCTGTTGTATAAACCGTCCAGTTGCCGGCTGATTTCAGGTTGACCGATAAGAAATTACCGGGCGCTGCAAACAGGCCTTTATCGGAAGCGGCCCAGATACGGTTCTTCCAGTAAACCAGATCATAAAAGCGGTCGATTTGCTGCTCAAAATTGTTGTAGTTGTCACGAAACTGAAAGGCTTCTTTTCCGGCGTTATAAAGATAAACCGCAATGGAACTGGTGGTTGCCACCCACAGGGTATCGCCCACGGCAGTAATGGCGGTAATTTCATAACCCTGCAAATTATCATCATTTAATAGCCGGCCGCTTTTTAACTCCAGGAAGGCGATGTTGCCGTTCTGGGTGCCAAGCGCCAGCAGCCCGCGCGGAGAGAAAGCCATTGCCGTAAACTGATGATCTGTGATTCCGTTTTCGGCATTCCAGATGCGGGATTCACCTCCATTTAAAGGATACGCCAGCAGTCCGCCGGTTGTGGCGGCCCAAATGGTATCCTGCCGGATTTCAATCTCGCGGATATCATTGGGATTGGTAACGATTTCCCAGTCAAAATTTGCCGCGGAAAGCGGCGTCAGCACAAAGGAAATCAGAATGGCAGAAAGGACGAGAAATGATTTCAGCATACGTGTTCCGAAGTGGTTTTTAATAATATCAATTGAGTTATTTTTGCGGTGAATACTGCTAATCCATCTTTTTTAGCAGATCAGCCATTTCGATGGCTGCCAGGGCGGCATCCCACCCTTTGTTCCCGGCTTTGGTGCCGGCCCTTTCAATGGCCTGTTCAATGTTATCCGAAGTAATGATCCCGAAAATTATCGGGATGCCGTTTTTCATGGCGGCGGCGGCAACGCCTTTGGCAACTTCGGCAGCCACATAATCAAAATGGGGGGTGGCACCGCGGATCACCGCACCCAGACAAATAATGGCATCAAACTTTTTCTGCTGTGCCATTTTATCCGCTATCAGGGGAATTTCAAAAGAACCCGGGGCCCAGTAAATTTTAATCTGATTATCGGCGGCTTTATGGCGGGAGAGGCAGTCCAGCGCCCCTTCCAGCAGTTTATTCGAAATCAGTTCGTTAAAGCGGCTGACCACAATGCCGAAACGGTATCCTTCTGCAGATAAAATTCCGTGAAAATGTTCAGGCATTCCTGTTCCTTTCATTTTGAAGTTAAACGGCTCTTCCGGTTGTTTCAAGTACCTAATTCAGAACTTAATTGCTTATTTTTCAGCACCTTTCGCTGCTTACCGGCAGCAAACCGCCCTTTTTAATTC
>JBAPTX010000148.1:0-2881 GCA_049282375.1 Calditrichia bacterium | reverse complement strand
GCGATATGATCATGCTGGACGTGGCGAGCCTGCCCGGGGGTGCAACGATGAACCCCGCCTTACCGTTTTCCGGTCCCAATACGGGAATTTCTTCTACTTTTGACTGGACCCCTTCTGCAGGCCAGGCTGGCAATTATACGGTAAGTTATAGTGTAACAGATACTTCCGGAGCGACCTCATCCTGCAGTGTGGATATTACCGTCAACGCCCCCGGTGGCGATCAGGACGCACCCACCTGCGACCTGGATGCGGTTAATCCCGGACCGCCGGTATCCATTGATATCCGGGTGCAGGATATGCAGAGCGGTATTGCCTCCATCATTGTGCTGAAGGCGAAAAATGCCACAGTGAATATACCTTCCTTTACCGTTGGAGATACCGGCCCGATAATGGTAACGGCGACGAAGATCGACAACAGCAAGGGCGCCAGCGTTGCGCTGGAAACCATGGATGTGGCCGGCAACAGCAGCCGCTGCGATCCGGTTTACACCAAGCTGTCTTCCGCAATACCGGAGAGCTTTGACCTTGCGCAGAATTATCCCAACCCGTTCAATCCCAGTACAACGATCCACTTTAATGTACCGGCGCTGGAAAATAATGCCACTGCAGTACAACTTGTAGTGTATGACCTGACCGGCCGTGAAGTGGCGACTCTGGTGAATGATGTATTAAACGCCGGAGAATACTCTGTCCAGTGGGACGGCACAAGCAGTAACGGCAAACAGGTAGCCGGCGGTGTGTACATCTACCGGATGGTGGCGGGAGACTTTGTGCAGACCCGTAAGATGGTTCTAATGAAATAAGTTAAAATTCAGAAATCATCAGAAATATTAGAGCGCCCTCATTATTGGGGGCGCTTTTTTTTTGGATAGATGAATTGGTATTATATCGTGTATATGATATAATGCATAATCACTCTGCGACCCTAAAGGGGCAAGCGAATCTCAGATTGTCAAAAAACCTGCAATTGTTATATTGAGCATTGCCTGCTTGCCACTATTTTCTCCTTTGGAGTCGAACCCATGGCAAAACAGTGCTGTGTTCAGTTATATCGATCTCAGGTTTACTATGAATTCTCCAATATAATATTTACCCGCCATATTTAATTTGTATCAAATTAAAAAAGTCTTTATAATGTTGCTATTCATGTTAGTGGATTGAATTGATGGGGTCGTTGCTCTGTTTATCTTTATTTTTATTTCCCTCAAGGTTATAATACCCGCCAATGAGCGAACATGAATAAAATATATCAAAATTAAAATATAATGATGGCTGGTGATTGCTGTCACTTAGTTAAATATAATTCATCGGGAATTTTTGTCGGTTTTTTATTAATGAAGTTAAAAGTAAAGGAGATTGTGTATGTAAAAAAATGCGAATGTTTTCAGGGAAACAACGAAATGGAATTCATCAGTTTAAAAATGTTTTTGAGGTAACTAAAATGAAAAAAGTAATTCCGTTTCTAGTCATTGTAGTACTGCTTTTCGCAGCGACTATTTCTTCCCAGGCGCAAATACTGGATAATAAAGGTAATGATTTTTATCTGACATTTTTACGCAACATCCCTTCTGCTGCTCCTCATGTAGAATTGCATTTAACAAGTGATGTCAGCACAACAGTAACTGTTGATTACCCCATTAATTCGCCTACTTTCACTACAACGGTTAATGTAAATCCGGGTGCGATAACCATTGTTTCACTACCTGTAAATTCATCCTTTGGCTGGACGGCGGGAACAGTTGGAAACAATGGAGTCCATGCTTATTCAACAGATGAGTTTGTCTGTTATATGGTTAACCGGCTTTTTTCTTCTTCCGATGCCGCAATGGCAATTCCGGTGGATGCTTTAGGTACCACCTATATTGCCGCCGGGTATTACAGCGATCTGGTGGCGACGGATCGGGGGCAGTTTGCGATTGTGGCGCCGAACGACAGCACTTCGGTGACGATTACCCCTTCGGCAAATCTGCAGGGCGGCTACACCGCAGGTGTGCCGTTTACAATATTGCTGAACCAGGGAGAAACTTTTCTTGCGATCAGCAATACGGCCGGAATTAATGGTGATATTACCGGAAGCATTATCGAAGCTGATAAACCGGTAGAAGTCACCAACGGCAATAACTGTACAACTGTCCCGCCGGGCACACCCTACTGTGATCATATATTCGAAGTGGCACAGCCTGTTAAAACATGGGGGTACCGGGTTCCGGTGGTAAATCTTCCCAACAGAGGGGAAGGCTCTGTTTATCGGGTCCTGGCGCAGGAGGATATTACCAGCATCACCCTGGACGGATCTTTAGTGGCAACTCTGAACAGGGGTGAATTTTACGAAACGGCCATTATGCCCGGCGCCCATTATTTTGAGGGGGATAAAAATATTTACGTTGTTCAGTACATGACCAGCAGCACCCGTCCTTTAACCGGAGGCATCGGCGATCCCGCAATGGGGAATATGATACCGATTGGCCAATATTTATCAAGTTATACATTCTCTACAGTAGGCGGGCAGCAATTCGAGAAAAATTATGCCACCATACTGGCGGAAAATGCAGATGTGAATGCGGGCAATATTTTACTGGATGGCGTTGTAATACCTGCAGCCAATTTCACGCCGATTGCCGGAACAAGCTACTCTTACTCAGTTGATTCATTGAGTCACGGTACCCATATCAGCCAGTCTGCAGGTGTTCACGGCCTTACCGTTGAAGGGTATAATCCCGATGATTCCTATCTTTATCCCGGCGGCGCCGGCTTTGAGGTCCCGCAGGCGGACAACATGGCCCCCACCTGCGACCTGGATGCGGTTAATCCCGGACCGCCGGTATCCATTGATATCCGGGTGCAGGATATGCAGAGCGGTATTGCCTCCATCATTGTGCTG
>JBAPTX010000147.1:0-3772 GCA_049282375.1 Calditrichia bacterium | reverse complement strand
CTTTGATATGTAGCGGAAATGCATCGTTTCCTGCCGGAACCGGTGTATGGGTTGTAAAAATGGTGTTAGAAGTAACCGCCTGCAGAGCTTCATCAAACGACAGGCCGTGCTCCTTAACAATTTTCTTTATGCGCTCCAGAGTCAGAAAAACAGAATGGCCTTCATTCATGTGCCAGGCGGAGGGGTGAATGTTCATTTGCCGCAGCATCAGCACGCCTCCCATGCCCAGCACAATTTCCTGTGAAATGCGCATTTCCTGATCGCCGCCGTATAAGCGGGCTGTGATTTGGCGGTTTGCCGGGCTGTTTTCCGGGATATTGGTATCCAGCAGGTACGCGCTATTCCTGCCAATCCGGACTTGCAAGGGGCGCGCAGTAATTGTGCTGTTTGCAAGTGGAATAGTGATCAGCAGGGGAGTGCCGTCTTCATTTTCCACCGGAACCAGAGGCAGATCAGCAGGATCCATTTGCTGGTAGTGGGCCAGCTGGTTGCCATGATTATCAATTTCCTGGGTAAAATAGGTCTGGTTATAAAAAAGGCTGACACCGATCAGGGGGATTCCCAAATCACTGGCAGATTTCATGTGGTCCCCGGCAAGTACCCCCAAGCCACCCGCATAAATGGGAAGGGACTCGTGAAAACCGAATTCTGCCGTAAAATAAGCAATTTTATTCAAATTATATTCCGGGAAATTCTGATTAAACCAGGTATTTTCGTCGTTCATGTATTCATCAAATCTCTCCACAACCTGTTGGTAATTTTGTAAAAAACCGGCATCCTGCGCTTTAGCCTCTATTTTCTTCTGCTGTATTTCCTGCAGAAATTTAACCGGATTATGATTGGTATTTTTCCAAAGCCGGCGGTCCATGCTAATAAAAAGATCCCGCACTTCAGGCTGCCAGGCAAAATACAAGTTGTAAGCCAGATCCTTCAGCCGTGCCAGTTCCGGGGGGAGTTTGGGCGTCACTTTTAAACTGCCTAAATATTCCATGTGTATTCTCCGATCCTTTCCTTATCATAAAAATCAGGCAAACATTATAACACAATTCGCTAATTTATTCAAATGATTTGCTTAAAATATTTGGCTGTAAACCTTATGAAAAGACAAATATCCAAAGTATGAAAATTTCCTGATTACAGGGTAAAAAGTAAATTTTTATCGCTTTACCTACCTGCACTTGCATCGTAATTTTGACCGGCATTTTACAAAATGATAAAAACAGGAGAAATTTGTATGCGAACACAGGATTACATTGAACTGGAAGATCGCTTCGGCGCCCACAATTACCACCCGCTGGATGTCGTTATAAACCGGGCGGAAGGAGTTTGGGTTTGGGATGTGGAGGGAAATAAATACCTGGACTTCCTGAGTGCATATTCAGCATTAAATCAGGGACACTGCCATCCCCGTATTTACAAAGCGATGGCAGAACAGGCAAAAAAGGTGACCCTTACCTCCAGGGCATTCCGTAACGACCAGTTGGGTGCTTTTTATAAAATTGTGCATGAGTTGACCGGAATGCCCAAAATTTTGCCGATGAACTCCGGTGCGGAAGCAGTTGAAACCGCTATAAAAGCAGTCCGTAAATGGGCTTACAATGTTAAAGGGGTGGAAAAGAATAAAGCGGAAATAATCGCCTGTGATAATAATTTTCACGGGAGAACAGTTACAATCGTCAGTTGTTCCACCGAAGCCCAGTATTCGGAAGGATTCGGGCCGTTGACTCCCGGTTTTAAAATGATTCCATATGGCGATACAAAAGCCCTGCAAGAGTCCATTACACCCAATACTGCCGCCTTTTTGATAGAACCCATTCAGGGGGAAGGCGGCATCATCATTCCGCAGGAGGGATTTTTAAAGGAAGCGGAGGAAATTTGCCGTGAAAAAAACGTGTTATTGATTGCGGATGAAATTCAAACCGGGCTGGGGCGGACCGGTAAAATGTTTGCCTATCAGTATGAAGATGTGAGACCCGACGGTCTGATTGTTGGGAAAGCGCTGTCCGGCGGCTTTTATCCGGTTTCCGCTTTTATCAGTACGGAAGAAATCATGGGTGTATTTAATCCCGGTGACCACGGCAGCACATTCGGCGGTAATCCGCTTGCCATGGCCATTGCACGGGAAGCGCTGCAAGTGATCCTGGATGAAAATCTGGCCGATCGTGCTCAGGAAATGGGAACTTATTTTATGGACCGCCTGAAATCCATTCAGAGCGGGCACGTTAAAGAAGTTCGTGGAAAAGGATTGCTGATCGGGATTGAATTAAATCCCGAAGCCGGGGGTGCGCGTCGTTTCTGCGAAGCTTTACAAAAAGAAGGACTGCTTGCCAAAGAAACACATCATCATGTTATCCGTTTTGCTCCGCCGCTGATCATCACAAAAGAAGAAATTGACTGGGCTTTTAAGAGAATTGAAAAAGTATTAACTGAAAATTAGAAATTTAAGTCTATATTTTTTTAGCTGTAGTTAAGAAGGCCGTTTCCGACGGCCTTCTTTTATTTTAAAACCAACCGAAACTTAAAAAGTAAGTGAACATTATTATCCGCACGATATTAATATAATATGTATTATGTAAACTTATATCTATTTGGCTTTCCCCTGTTTTGTAAACCTTTGCTGCTATTTGGTTAATAAAAGGGTTTCCCTTTCGCTGTAATCTCCCGATACCCGGAGAAATGATCAAGGATTTATTTATTCTCCGGTACATCATCTTTGCTGAAGATGGCAGCAATATTCCCAGGCAGTTTCCCAAGAAGCTCAGGCAGGCTGGTCATTTCTATAAATGGTTTTAACTCGCGGATATAATCGGAAAAGTCGCGCAGATTGATATCGGGCTCTAATTGAAGAATTTCCTTAAAGATGAATTCAAAGGATGACATAATTTTCAACAGATCGTCATCTGTAACTTCAACCGGCAGTTGTACTGCTTCGACATCAAAGGGATTAAAGCTAACCGATATCCAGGTGTATTTTTTATTTAATCCAGCGATCGCCTTCTCAAAAACTTCGCTAACAGCATAAGCAGGTATCTGATTAGATAAAAATGTATAAAGAAAATTTAAGATGTCCGTGAGAAGATCCCGTGAATGAACCTGATGCAGATATCCGTTATTTTCAGATGTTTGGGGATTACCGGATAAGAGAAACCGCACGTTTTGTATCGTTTGCCTGCGGCGCTCTAAACGGAAGTGGCCGTTGTCCCAACGCCGCAATAATTCCAAAGCCTTTTCCCTGGGTTTATCCTTATAATGCATGGTTTCCGGTTCCCCATTCCTCAAATGAACAAGGGCAAAATCTGTCTTATTATTCAATAATAAAATTCCAGTAAAACTCGTTTTACTGCAATATAGCAGAATATCCCTTATAGCTAAATCCGAGATTTTACCGCTCAATTCCAGGAAGTATTCTGTATTCTTCTGCAAAACACCGGAAAGCGGCAGATTATTGATAATCCCGGCGATTAATTGCTGGTAATCATCTTTTTTATTTAGAATTACTGCCCGTTCCATGGGAATATTTTTCAACAGTTGAAAAGAGGATTCATCCTCTGCCAGGAATGTAAAGGTGGTTTGTTTATAAGGTTTGGTATTTTTTAAATATGCATAAAGTGTCATGCCTTCCATGCTTCTCAAATCCATATTCAGTACAATAGAATGCTGAATGAGGGTAGTCTGCAGGAATGTTTCGGGTGCGCCGAATGCAGTTTTAATTATAGTGGATATTCCAAAAGGCAGTAATGATTGTCTTAAAGCCGTTGCAAAAGCTAAAACC
>JBAPTX010000146.1:0-1898 GCA_049282375.1 Calditrichia bacterium | reverse complement strand
CCGTTACCCTGCCGCATGGGCTGGGAAAGACGGTGCGGGTACTGGTAATCGCCAAAGGCGAAAAGGCGGAAGAAGCCAAACGCGCCGGTGCGGATTATGTGGGCTATGAAGATTATCTGGAAAAAATTCAGAAAGATAGCTGGCTCGAATTTGATGTGGTAGTCGCCACACCCGATGCAATGAAAGACCTGGGCCGGCTCGGCCGCGTACTGGGTCCCCGCGGTTTGATGCCCAATCCGAAAAGCGGGACTGTTACAATGGATATTGAAACCACAGTGCAGGAAATCAAAGCGGGTAAAATCGACTTCCGGGTAGATAAAACAGGCATTATCCATACCAGTGTAGGTAAGGCTTCTTTTGAACCCAATAAGTTAAAAGATAATATTAAATCCCTGATGCAGACGATCATTAAGATGAAACCGGCCACCTCCAAAGGAACCTACTTGCGCAGCATTTATCTTTCGAATACCATGGGGCCCGGAATTCAAATGATTACCACCATGCAGGAATATCAGGATAAACCGTAAAGTTTAAGGAATAGCGTTATGCCTACTCCACAAAAAGAACAAGTTGTTCAGGAAATGTCCGAAAAATTCGGAAAGGCGGTCAGCATTTATCTGGTGGATTTTACCGGGATGGATGTGAATACCACCAACGAACTGCGCAGAAATCTCCGCGATCAGCAGATTGAATATCGGGTGCTAAAAAATACGCTGGCCAAATTATCGCTCAATGATGCCGGCATCTCGGACCTGGATGAATTTTTAGTTGGTGTTAATGCGTACGCCATCAGCTATGATGATCCCACTCTGCCGGTGAAAATTCTGGATAAGAAAAAAGAGTTTAAAGAAAAAATCAAGTATAAAGCAGCATTATTTGAAGGAAAGGTATTTGGCCCCGAAAAAGTAGGCGCCATTGCCGATCTGCCCTCCCGTGAAGAACTGCTGGCACAATTGGCATCCATGCTGAATTCGCCGATGACCAAACTGGCCGCGACCCTGAACGGGGCGATGAGTAAAATGGTTGGTGTGTTGCAGGCACTAAAAGAAGAAAAAAATAAATAATCCTTAATTCTATTTTTTAATCGGAGGTAACCATACAATGGCTGAAATTAGTCGCTCAGATGTTCTCTCATACCTGGAGAATGCCACCATGCTGGAAATTTCTGAATTGGTGAAAGACATTGAAGACAAGTTCGGTGTAACTGCTGCTGCTCCTATGGCAATGCCCATGGGTGGCGCCATGCCCGGCGCCCCTGCAGAAGCCGCAGAAGAGCAAACAGAGTTTGATGCCGTACTGAAGGAAATCGGCTCACAGAAAATTCAGGTCATCAAAGTAGTACGTGCCATTACCAGCCTGGGTTTGAAGGAGGCGAAAGAATTAGTGGAATCTGCCCCTAAAGCCATTAAAGAAGCGGTATCCAAGGCCGAAGCAGAAGACATCAAGAAGCAACTGGAAGACGTCGGCGCAACTGTCGAAATCAAATAGTTCTTCTGAAACTAATTATTTAAAAAGAGGTGGTTTCTTTGAAAGAAACAAAGGTAATCGAAAGATATTCTTTCTCAAAGATCCCGACGATAGTTGAATATCCAGACCTTCTGGATATTCAACGAAAATCCTTTGAGGAATTTCTGCAGGAAAATACACCGCCCGACAAGCGCGTAGAAGATGGCTTACAGGCGGTTTTTCTTGCTACTTTCCCTATTGTGGACAGCCGGGAAAATTTCATACTGGATTTTGTTGAATACTATTTAGATAAACCCAAATACAGTGTCCGCGAATGCCGCGAGCGCGGCCTAACTTATGCCGTGCCGCTGAAGGCTAAGTTGCGGCTTTCTATAAAGGATACAACCGGAGAGACGGAAAACTACACCGAGACCATCGAGCAGGATGTATAT
>JBAPTX010000145.1:0-3086 GCA_049282375.1 Calditrichia bacterium | reverse complement strand
TCTGGTGCTGGTGCTGATGGCGGGAATCCGGGAGAGGCTGGAACTGGCCAATATCCCCCGGGCATTGCAGGGACTGCCCATTGCTTTTATCGTTGCCGGTTTAATGTCCATTGCCTTTTTGGGATTTTCCGGGATGAATCTTGGATAAGCCTGTTGTAATAAAATCAGCAATTTACTTTATTTCAGTATCCCCTTATATTTAGGGGATTTTTTTTGGAGTTGACGAGATCATATGAAATTAAATGATAAAGAAATGCCGTTTCTGGAACATCTGGAAGAATTCCGCTCGAGAATTATCAGGGCGGTGCTGGCGCTGGTAGCAGGTGCGGCCATCTGTCTGATTTTTTCCAAATTGATCCTGAATTTTTTACTTTGGCCCACCACTCAGGTGGATTTACCAATGGATATCCAGGTGCTGAAAGTGCAGGGGATGTTTATTGTCACTTTGCAGGTGGCCTTCTTCGGCGGCCTGGTGCTGAGCCTGCCCTTTATTTTGTATCAGATCTGGATGTTTGTGGCGCCCGGCTTATATCCTCATGAACGCCGGCATGTCCCGCGTATTATTCTCTCGGCAACCGCACTGTTTTTGCTCGGCGTATTTTTTGCGCACTACATCATTATGCCCTTTGCGCTGGATTTTTTCCTGGGACTGGCGCCACCTTCCATCAGTACCAACATTGCAATTGATTTTTATATTGGTTTTATAATCCGGCTGCTGCTGGTATTCGGATTAATCTTTCAATTGCCCATTCTCAGTTTCTTCCTCAGCCAGATGGGTATTCTGTCCCCCGGCTTAATGAAAAAATACAGGCGGCATGCCATTGTTGTTATTTTTATTCTGGCAGCCCTGTTTACGCCTCCGGATCCGTTTACCCAGATTATGCTCGCAATTCCGCTCGTTCTTTTATATGAGATTTCAGTATTAATTGCCCGCTGGGTTTTCGCTTCCAAAAGAAAGAAGCTATTGGAACAGGAAACTCCCGCCGATTCAGAAGAATGAGTTGAGATGTTAACCTAGGTTTAACGGATGGATATAAAAGCAAAATCTGTATTTCAGGATTACAAAAACGACTTAGCCACCTATCAGGAATTTTTCAAAAAAGCAATGACTTCCAATGTGCGGCTGGTGGATCATGTGGCCAAATATCTGGTCCGGCATAAAGGGAAACAACTGCGGCCCATGCTTGTTCTGGTGGCATCCCGTGCCGTAGGGGAGCCGACGGATAAAAGTTACCAGGCTGCAGTAGTGGTGGAATTGCTTCATACCGCAACGCTGGTTCACGATGATGTGGTTGATGAAGCTGAAATGCGGCGGGGCTTTCCCACCATTAACAAAATCTGGAAAAATAAAATCTCGGTATTAATGGGCGATTACCTGCTGGCAAAGTCACTGATTATTGCCACTGAAATCGGCCATTTAACCCTGATGAATATTATTGCCACCGTGGCAAAACGCATGAGTAAAGGGGAACTGCTGCAGATTCAAAAATCACGTAAATTGAATATTGTTGAAGCCGAATATTTTCAGTTGATTTCTGATAAAACAGCCTCCCTGCTGGCCGCCTGCTGCGAACTGGGCGCATTGACCACAAGTGCCGGTACTGAACAACAGCAGATTCTTTTTAACTATGGTGAGAATTTGGGAATTGCTTTTCAGATAAAAGACGATTTGCTGGACTACCAGAGCAAACAGGCCATTATCGGCAAGCCGGTGGGCCACGACCTAAAAGACCGAAAAATTACCCTGCCCCTGCTCTATGCTTTCGAGAACGCCTCCGACCGGGAAAAGCGAAAAGTGGTTCGCATGATGAAAAACGGTGTGAAAAAAAAGGAAATTAAATTTATTATCAATTTTATTGAAGAACGGAACGGCATTTCCCGGGCTGCGGAACGGGCCAACTATTTTCGTGATCAGGCCATTGAAAATCTGCATAAACTGCCGCCAACTCCGGCAAGAGATGCGCTGGAGAACCTGGCGGATTTTGTGGTTTCACGCAGCCGTTAGCCATTCACGCAATCTCCTGCCGTTACCGGACGCCTCATGAAGATAATATTCCTGAAATTACTGCTGTTTCTTTTCGCTTTAAATATCCTGAATTGCCATCGAAAATCCGAATTGCCGCAAACGAAAACGCAGTTTCTGATGGGCACCTTCGTGACTATCAGCAGTTATGATGAAGCGATCGGCGAATCGGATTTTCAAATTGCGGCGGACAGCGCTTTTGCCGCTATTCATCAAATTGAAAATCATGCCAATCCTTTTGATTCCCGCTCGGAAATTTCGTTGATCAACAGCCGCACCGGTTCACTTTCCCAATTCCCTCTTTCAACCCTTTTAAGGCCTCTCATTGCAGCGGCCCTGCAGATTGCCCGGCAAACGAATGGAGCATACGATCCCACGCTGTGGCCTGTTTTCCGCTTATGGCACTGGGAAAGTGAAAATCCCGAGGTGCCGCCGGATTCATTGATCCGCATGCAGTTGAAAAAGGTGGATTATCAGAATCTGGCACTCCGGTCCGATACTCTTTTAGTCCTGCAAAAAGAAATGGGAATTGATTTGAGCGGAATAAGCAAAGGTTTTGCAGTTGAACGCGCCCGTAAAATCCTGCAGCGCATGGGGCTGGAAAATTTTATCATTGATGCCGGGGGAAACCTGGGGATTAACTGGCAGAAGGAGCAGCCGGTTTCAGTTTATATCCGCCATCCCCGCCTGCGGAACAGCCTGTTTGGAAAATTTCCGGTGAGGGCCAGTTGCGGGGTTGCCACATCCGGGGATTATCAGAATTATTTTGTCCGGGACAGCCTCCGCTATCACCATATATTGGATCCTTCCACAGGAAAACCGGCCCATTTGCCCTCCCCCCGGCAGCCATACCCGGAAAATCGGGTGGTCAGCGCTACCGTATGGGCGGAGGACGCAACCACAGCCGACGGGCTCTCCACCGCCCTTTTTGTTATGGGTACTGAGAGAGCACTGGCTTTTACCGACAGCCTGCCCGGAGTGGAAATGATTATGATCTATCTGCAATCGGATTCGCTGCATTATGCTGCTTCCAAAGGACTGGCAGAAAAATTCAGTATTGTTC
>JBAPTX010000144.1:0-3999 GCA_049282375.1 Calditrichia bacterium | reverse complement strand
CAATAAACTTTATTTCCCGCAACAATATAACTGTGAAGTCAGAATTATCGATGGCAGCAGTGATACGGTAACCGGTGATGTCCGGCTGGGAGCGGTTCCATGGTCAATTGCCTGGAATACCACCTCTGACAAACTGTATAGCATTAACCGGCCGGAGGCCTGGAATTTTGAGGGAAGCATCACCATTATGGATGGCGTAAATCTCAAGCCGGTTTCCACACTTACTATGGGTAATCAGCCCGGCGCGATGGCATGGAACAGTACCAATAACACCGTCTTTTGTGCCAGCGCCTTCAGCAACGATGTCCGAGTGGTGGACGGTGTAACGGATCAGGTCACCGACACCATTGCAGTGGGCAACTCCCCGGTGGATGTGTTGTGGAATCCCACCAGTAACAAGATCTACACCGCCAACGAGTATGGCAACAGTGTCAGCGTTATTGACGGGGCCACCCACGCCCTGTTAAACACCGTGCCGACCGGCAATAATCCGAGGAAACTCACCTGGAACGCTACCAATAATAAAATTTACGTAGCCAGTTACGAAAGCGGTACCGCCACGGTAATCGACGGTTTTTCTAATAATGCGACCGCGACCATTGCGGTGGGTGCCTACCCGCAGAGCCTGGTCTGGAATGAAACCAGTAATAAGGTTTATTGCAGCGGTAGTACCTTAAGCATCATTGACGGGTTAATGGATACCGTGATCACCTCTCTATTACCGAATATCTACTCTTACAGGTTGGCCTGGAATGAAACCCATAACAAAATATATTGCGCCAACCTTGTTTCTGATATCTTCGTTATTGATGGGGTAAGCAATCAGATCGCTGACACCATCCGTCTTGAGGGGGATCAGGTAATCGTGGATCAATTCTGGAACATTGCGGATAACCGGCTTTACTGCCATACTTTCGAGGAAGTTCAAAACTTTCCTTCCACCCGATATATCAGGAAATTATTTGCCATCGATGGAAGCAGTGATTCGGTCCTCAGCTCTCTGACTTTGGACGAGTTGAAATATTGGTCGAGCGCATCTGAAATCGACCGGCGGGAGTTTTTTGCTTTCGATGCCCAGCGCAGCCGGATTTTCCTGGGTAACACTATCAACAGCTGGATATCGGTCATCGATCCCACTATCACCGGGATTGTCACCGAACCACCGGCGGCCCTATCCGAAAAATACATTCTGCAGCAGAATTATCCCAATCCGTTTAATCCAACGACAGCTATCCGCTTTCAGCTTACAGCATCCAGCCCGGTATCACTGAAGGTTTATGATCTTGCCGGCCGTGAAGTGGCGGAATTGGTCAGCGGTATCAAACCGGCAGGCGAACATACTGTAAACTGGAATGCCTCGGGTCATGCCAGCGGGGTTTATTTTTACCGGCTGCAGGCAGGCAGCTATGCGGAAACAAAGAAGATGATTTTGATGCGGTAGAGGCAGTGTTAAAGAAAAAAGATTTAAAAGGGGCAGATATCTTAGAGAAGGCTAATACCGGGAAGTAAACCGTCTTCATAACGGGAGAAAATGTTATGAAAAACAAACGGGAAACTATTTTCCCATATACCTTGATTCTTCTGTTTTTATTAAGCGTTTCTTATCTGAAAGCCCAGCCCGTCCCCTGGCAGAACTACTGGGGCGGCTACAGCCTGGAGTCCGGCAAATCCATCCAGCAGACCCGTGACGGCGGATTCATCATTGCCGGCGGTACCTATTCCTTCGGGGCCGGTTCTTCCGATATGTACCTTATCAAGACCGATTCCCTGGGCAATACAGAATGGACCCGCACCTATGGCGGTCCTGGGGATGAGATCGCCAATGCGGTCAGGCAAACCCGGGGCGGCGGTTATATCCTGGCCGGACTGACCACCTCCTATGGCAGCGGCGGTGATGACATTTACCTGGTCCGCACCGATGATCAGGGAGATACGCTGTGGACCAGAACCTATGGGAGCAGCGGCGATGAACTGGCTGTGTGCCTGCAGATTACCCATGATTACGGATACATTATCGCCAAAAACACCTTTTCCCTGATGAAGACGGATTCACTCGGGAATCTGCAATGGGAGCAGTTCTATAATATTCACCCCAATACTTATTATGATGATCAGGCCACCTGGGTGGAGCAGACCATTGACGGGGGCTACATCCTGACCGGCCACAGCAGTAATATCCATTATTACCCGGAGCCATATGAGGTCTGCCTGATAAAAACCAATCCCTCCGGCGGATTGCTGTGGTCACAGCTTTACGAAGAAGGGGCCGACGATTATGCCTACTGCGTGAAACAGACCGGCGATGGCCATTATCTCATTGCCGGCACTACCGAAAGTTACGGTGCCGGGGGCAGCGATGCCTTTCTGATCAAGACCGATGCCTCGGGAAACCGGATCTGGTCCCGGCCCTATGGCGGCCGTTTTGACGATTTCGGGGCTTTCCTGGGGCTAACCCTGGACGGCAATTATCTGCTGGGAGGTACTACCGATTCTTTTTCTCCCAACCGGTATGATGTGTGGCTGGTAAAAACGGATACCGCAGGAGTGGTTCTGGGATGGGGAACGGCCGGAGGAACTTTTGAAGAATACGGTCTGGCCGGACAGCAAATCAATGATGGCGCTTATGTGGTCACCGGTACAACAGAATCGTTCGGGGTTGGTGCATCCGATGTGTATGCCGCCAGGCTGAATATCAGTGAACCTTATAGCCCGCTGCTGCAGAAACTGAACGAATACTTTCATTTCTACGACGGGCCTGCCCTGCTGCCCGATATTTATACCTATCCCACCCGCTCCCAGAAAATGGAGACCAACGATCCTTCCCTGCTGGACCCCAATGATCTGTGGGTACTGATCTGCTATCCCGACAAAATCTCGCTGATGGAAAATAACCAGATCAACGGCGAAATCGATATCAACAACTGGTACCGCTATGATGGCGGGACGAACAGCGATGAATTCAGCTTCGATCTCTCCCAACTGGGCGGATACCTGCCGTGGGACATTGAAAAGCTGCTGACCAGCTTTCTCCATCTCGACTGCGAGATCGGGCCCTGGATACTGCCCGCAGAACCCATCCGGCAGAGCAATGGAAATATTGATACCGTTACAGCAACTTACAGCATCCTGCTGGACGGGGAGACCGCCGGCAACAGTGACATGACCATCTGGTATGATGATCAGCTTCAGGATTTGCGGGGACAGGCTTCCGACTATATCATTGATTTATCCGCATCCATTAACCTGCCGGATCCTTTTCTATCCTTTGATACTGCCTTTATCAGAATACCGTTAATCCCGGACACGATTCAGGCGGTATATTGCAAAACCTACACTCCGCTTCTGCTGAGAAGTATGGCGCGCCTGAAACTGCCGGAACCGCAGACGCCGCTTCCCACTATGCAGGATCTGATACCACAGAGTTTTCTCCTCTCCAACTTGATAAAAACTGAAATCGGGTATCACTTGAGCCTTCGCGCCCCGTTCATGAATTTTGACATTGATACGCTTGGTAATCTGAACGTTCTGCTGGAGATTGTTTTATCCACCTTCGATTATCAGCCCGGGGAAACCATCGAGTCTCCCCTTTTTCCTGCTGAATTGAGTTACAGTGAAATTGAAGTATTTCCCCCGCTGATTAACTGGTGGATTCATAACGAACTGGAAACTCCCTTTACTAATAACCGTCTGCACTATGAACACAGCCTGGGGCACGGAATAGTGCACTCCGGTTTGCCGGACAGCGCTTTATCCAGCCATCATCTTGTGATTCTGGGAGAAGGCCCGATCGATCTGGAGCTGACCGATCCCGAAAATCAGGTGATCACGAAGAGTCTGAATCCAGTAAACAATACAATTTATGTAGAAGATGATGTAAACGGGGATCTTCAGCAGGATGACCTCATTCTGATTCCGTATGGAAAACCCGATGGGGAGTACCGGCTGCGGGTAACTGCCGGGTCAGGCGCTTCCCCAAACGATACCTATACAGTACAGGCC
>JBAPTX010000143.1:0-4462 GCA_049282375.1 Calditrichia bacterium | reverse complement strand
GCTGGAGGCAGTAATAATGCGTGTGAATGCGCAACTTTAAGTTTACCAAAGGAGGTTTAAAATTATGGCAAATAAAGTCATTGGAATTGATTTAGGAACAACAAATTCAGTTGTAGCAGTGATGGAGGGCGGCGAACCGGTGGTTATTCCAAATTCGGAAGGCGCCCGCACCACCCCGTCCGTAGTCGGATTTACAAAAACCGGTGAAGTGTTAACCGGTGCACCGGCAAAGCGGCAGATGATTACTAATCCAGAAAATACGGTTTATTCAATCAAACGCTTTATGGGCCGCCGTTTAAATGAAGTGCCGGAAGAAACTCAGATGGTGCCGTATAAGGTTAAAACCGGAACGCACGATCTTGCAGTGGTGGAAATCCGTGAGAAGGAATATACTCCCCAGCAGATTTCTGCAATGATTCTGCAGAAGATGAAACAGACGGCTGAAGATTATTTGGGAGAAAAAGTAACGGATGCGGTCATTACCGTCCCGGCATATTTTAACGACAGCCAGCGTAAAGCCACCAAAGAAGCCGGTGAAATTGCAGGGTTGAATGTTTTGCGGATTATTAACGAACCCACCGCCGCATCACTCTCTTATGGTCTTGATAAAAAATCAAATGAGAAAATTGCTGTTTACGATTTAGGCGGAGGTACTTTCGACATCTCCATACTTGAAATTGGTGACGGTGTTTTCGAGGTTAAATCCACTAATGGTGATACCCATTTAGGCGGAGATAATTTTGATCAGCGCGTGGTGGATTGGGTGGCTGATGAATTCAAGAAAGAGCAGGGAATTGATCTCAGGAAAGATCCCATGGCGCTGCAGCGGCTTCGTGAAGCCGCCGAAAAAGCCAAGATCGAATTGAGCAGTTCACAGCAGACCGATATTAATTTGCCCTTTATTACGGCGGATGCCAATGGACCCAAACATCTGCAGATGTCCATCAGCCGGGCAAAGTTCGAATCATTAATAGATGATATGGTGCGGAAAACCATGAATCCGGTCAAAAAGGCAATGGAAGATGCCGGTCTGCGCACGGATGAAATTGATGAAGTGATCCTGGTAGGCGGATCAACGCGGATTCCGCTGGTTCAGCAGGTGGTAAAAGATTTTTTCAATAAGGAACCCCACAAAGGCATTAATCCCGATGAAGTGGTGGCAGTCGGCGCGGCAATTCAGGGCGGCGTATTGGCCGGTGATGTAAAAGATGTTCTGCTTCTGGATGTAACTCCGCTTTCTCTTGGGATTGAAACACTGGGGAATGTGACCACAAAGCTGATAGAGCGGAATACCACTATTCCCACCCGCAAGAGCGAAATCTTTACCACTGCCGCAGATAATCAGACCTCTGTGGAAATTCATGTGCTGCAGGGTGAGCGGGAATTCGCCCGCGATAACCGGACGTTGGGACGGTTTATCCTTGATGGAATTCCGCCGGCGCCCCGTGCAGTCCCAAAGGTTGAAGTTACCTTCGATCTGGATGCAAATGGCATTTTGAATGTCAGCGCAAAGGATATGGCCACCGGAAAGCAGCAAAGTATCCGCATCGAGGCCAGCTCCGGTTTATCCGAAAAAGAAATCGATGAAATGGTTAAAGAATCCAAAGCGCATCAGGCGGAAGATAAAAAACGCAGGGAAGTAATTGATGCTCGTAATTCAGGGGATCAGTTGGTTTATCAGACGGAAAAAAACCTGAAAGAATACGGGGACAAGCTGGATGCAACCACCAAAAACAAAATTGAAGCTGCAGTCAGTCGCCTGAAAGAGGCGGTAAAGAGCGAGAATCTTGATGAGATCCGCTCTGCGACCGATGCCCTGAATCAGGTGTGGAGTGAAGCTTCTTCGGCAATGTATCAAAATGCCTCCAATGCCCAACAGGAAGGTGCAGCCGGCGGCGATCAGGACCAGCAGCCCGGCGGCGAGCAGGCGTCTGCCGATGAAAAAGTTGAAGAAGCCGATTTTGAAGTGGTGGATGATAACGACAACAAAAAAGATAAGAATTAATTTGCAAAAATGAAGATACAGGCAGGTTCTTTTAATAGGAACCTGCCTGTTGTTTTGCATTAGTTTACCGGAACAGCCGGAACCTGAAGATTAACAGTCATGTTCATGAGAAGAGTGCATGATAAGGATGATAGTTCTATGACAAAAAATAATAAAAAGAACGGACAGGAAATTCCTGTGGAATATCTGGATCAAAAAGAGCAAAATAAAAGCACTGAAGAAAACCCGAATTTATCTGAGCAGGAGAAAATTCAGTTACAAGATAAAGCCGGGGAGGGTGTGCAGGAACAACTTGATCAGATGCAGCAAAAGTATGATCAGTTGAATGAGCAGTTTCTCCGTTTGCGTTCGGAATTTGCCAATTACAAGCGGCGTGTTGAAAGAGAGCAACTGGAATTCAGTACGTATCTTAAAGGCGAACTTATAAAGAAACTGCTGCCGGTAATCGATGATTTTGATCATATGCTGGAGAAGTCTGCTGATGCTCAGAATAAAGAATCAGTGCTGGAAGGCGCCAAAATGATTTATGGAAAATTGAATTTGATTCTAAAGGAAATGGGTGTCCAAACCATTGAATCATTGGGTGAAGAATTTAACCCGCAGATACATGAAGCAATGATGATACAACCCACTGATGACGAGTCCCAGAATAACCGGGTCGTCAGCGAGTTTCAGAAAGGGTATCAGTTAAATGAGAAATTACTGCGCCCCAGCAAAGTAATTGTTGGAAATTATCAGGGCGATAAAGATCAATAAATGTTATTTTTGGCATGAAGAATTTATATAAAGTTCTTGGTGTCCTGCCATCCGCTTCTGCGGATGAAATTAAAAAGGCATATCGAAATCTTATATTAAGATACCATCCCGATCGGGGACGTACCGGGGACAGAGAAAAGTTTTTGGAAGTACAAAATGCTTTTGAAACCCTGGGCCGCCCCGAAAAACGGGAGCAGTATAACCACGAATTTAATAAACCCTTTAATAAATCCGCTTACAATTCAAACCACCTGGAAGAGCAGCAGCTACACTATAGATCGGGTATTCTGGAAGATATGCTTAATCTGTTTTCATCTCCCCTGTTCCCTGATTTTCCTTTTGTAAAAAGACAACCGGCATTGCCGCTGCTGGAAATTGAACTGACACCTGCTGAATCAAGGCGGGGTGGAACTCTTAATGTTCCCTTCAAAATTCCTGCAGTTTGCCGATCCTGCAACGGCAGCGGGTATTTTGGTCCACAGAACTGTCCGTTTTGTAAAGGAGAAGGCCGGCAGTTCAAGCAAATTAACTTGCCTGTCGAAATACCGCAGGTCCGTTCACCGATAACGGAAACCTACCTGAATTTGTCTAATTATGGAATTCCGGAATTATTGCCGGTGCGCTTTATTGTCCGATAAGCGTTTTCCACTGTTAAAATTGAAACCGTTTTTTTCGCTGGACTCAGAATGTTCAAACTTCCCTGTGAGAAAAGATTTTCTTGCGCATTATACAGGCATCCTCATTGATAGTTTACAAATACAACCGGCCGGATCTCCGGTGGGAAATTGAGCCCGATAATTCAGAAGGTAAAAAAGTGATTTCAATGGCCGGGCAGTGGGTTAAAAAATAAAAAACATAAAAGTGATATTTAAAATGGTATCTTTTAGAACAAGGGACGAAAATTTTAACCGATGTTATCCGTGTTTGCTGCAGAATATGAGATATAAAAAACGAAAATTATATAAAATAGCGTATTATCAGTGAATTTCGAAAATAAACACAGGAATATAGTTTGACTTTATAAATGTACTTCTTTAAATTTTACAAAATCATTAAATGTGAGGTAAATCTATGTTGGTATTAACAAGGAGGTTAGGAGAATCAATCAATATCGGCGATAATATTAAGATTACCGTTGTTGATATTGATGGAAAACAGGTAAAAATTGGTATTGACGCACCGCGGGACATATCGATTTTTAGAGAAGAAGTTTATGAACGTATAAAGCAGGAAAATATTCGGGCCGCCTCCGCCACTTCCGATGAATTAAAGAAAGCCGCACAAATTTTTAAAAAAGTTAAAAAATAAATCCACTATCAATCGTATGGGTTTATTTTAGTTACGGTTCCCAATCAGGATTCTCGCTACTCCTGTAAAAGTTTCCCCCACTTCTTTATTCTTTTAGCAGCTCACATCTCAAAAACAATAAATTCACAAAAATTTAATTATTGTAATACCTTATGCAAATCTCTATTTTTCAGCAGATTATATTAGCATAGTTGCTGAAGGGAAATTTGTGTATGATGAGATATAAGGTTCACCAGGAAACACCCCAGCCCAGGGCTATAGTAAAAGCCGTGGAAGCGGTACAATCCGAACACTTGATTATCTATCCCACTGATACGGTATATGGAATCGGGTGCAATTTATTTAATAAAAAGACACTGGAAAAGTTATACCGGCTGAAGGGGACGGAAAAAT
>JBAPTX010000142.1:0-2446 GCA_049282375.1 Calditrichia bacterium | reverse complement strand
GATCAGGGATGTGAACAGCATTAAAATCTAATCCCTCTTCAGTAAAGACTGCAGGTTTTCCTTTGCTGAACTGAAGTTTTTTATTAGATTTTCTTCGCTTTTACAAGTTTTCGATAAGATATGAAGTAAACCAGGGAGCGATTCAGATGAAAAAGAACCGGATAATAATAGACGCAATGGGTGGAGATCATGCGCCGAAAGCAATTGTGGAAGGGGCAGTTCTTGCCGCCAAGGCAAGTAACAGCCTGCAGCCGGTGCTGGTCGGTGACCAGGAAAAGGTAAAAACCGCCCTTCAGCAGTTTGATATTACCGGTTTAAATTTTGAAGTGGTTCCTGCCACAGAAGTAATTGGAATGGAAGAAAGCCCCAAATCAGCCGTGGCGGAAAAACCGGACGCATCTATAAATGTTGCCTGCCGCATGCTGGAGGAAAATGAAGGGGATGCGCTGGTGAGCGCGGGAAATACCGGTGCCACCATTATTTCATGCTCCAAAAACCTGAGCAAAATTTCCGGAGTGGAAAGGGCGGTTTTAGCGGCGGTTCTGCCGGCCATGAAAAATAAGCCGGAAGATTCCGGCCGCACCATTCTGCTGGATGTAGGCGCTACTCTGCACTGCAGTCCCTCCCAGTTAGTGCAGTTTGCCATTATGGGCACTCACTACGCCCGGGAAGTGCTGGAGCGCGAAACTCCCCGTCTGGCGCTGCTGAATATCGGGGAGGAGGAAACCAAAGGACATGATACCCTGATAGAAACTTATTCTTTATTTAAGAAACTGACCGGCATACAATTTATCGGCAATGTGGAAGGAAAGGATGTTATGCGCGGCATTGCCGATGTAATTGTCTGTGAAGGGTTCATTGGTAACATTGTGCTGAAAGCGCTGGAAGGGGCGGCGGAAATGGGTATTGCCACCGGTAAGCGTATCTGGAAAAAAAATTTACTGACCAAGCTGGGTATTACTCTTCTGGCACCCACTCTGAAAAAAATCAAAAAAAATGTGGATTATAAAGAACAGGGCGGCGCCCCCATCCTGGGGTTTACCAAACTGGTGATAAAAGCCCATGGCCGTTCCAATGCCAAAGCCATAAAAAATGCTGTTTTAATGGCGGAGAGAACTTTAAAACACGACATGGTCCGGCATATTCAAAAAGACATTTATGAGGTCAATAAAACATTTTTCTCGGTTATCGGCTGAGCAGAAAATATGCCTCGGTTGATGAAGGCAGAGAATCCCTAACCCACCCTATTTTTTTCTTGAACTCAAATCAGGATAGAAAAAAACCATTTTCTGAAAAAACAGGTTCAAATATAGGATCTGTTCTGAACAGTGTCTGCAGAACAATTATCTACGGGGCCTACTCAAAATTAATTTACCATGAAGTTTATTTATCTTCCCCGGAGCCGCTGAAGGAAATGCGGTAGATGTCAATCTGATGGGATTTATTTTTAAAGCGAATCGTGCGCATCACCTTCTCCCATTCAAATCCATTTTCAGGCAGCATTTTAAAAAACTCTCCTGCAACGGGTCGGCCGGGCTCGCTCAGCAACACATATCCTTCCGGCGCCAGCAGCTTGCGGAAGGTTTGAATAATAGGTTTAAAAAAGCGCTTCTCATAAACAATATCGGAAGCAAGAACGGCGGTAAATTTTTGGGGGGCTTTAGGGCGGCGCCAGTCCATTTTAATCAGCGAGGGTGTTTCACCCAGATTCATCAGCCAGTTCAGCTCGGCAAAACGCAGCGCATCCGGCTGATAATCACTCAGTAAAACCTGCCAGTTTTGGCGGCGCGCAGCCATCCCGGCAAGTCCCAGACCGCAACCCAGTTCAATGCAGTCAATTGAATAATCCTGCGGGATTTCCGTCAGAAGAAAATCCGCCAGCGCTACTGCAGAGGGCCAAATTTCCGCCCAGTAGGGCAGCCGTTCGTCTTTAACGTCGGGATGATCCGGCCCGGCGACTACCAGTTCTTCTAACAGTATATCCACATCGGAAACCGTGATCAGCCGGAATTCGGTTTGTGATAACCGAACAATTTCCTGTCTTAACTCATAGCGGCGGCTGAGCATTTGATACAGCGAATCAAACCGCCCCGCAAATTCGGGAGAGATGGATAACTGAATGGGATCCATAATTCAACTCAATTAAGAAAATTCTCTTCAGGGGGAACGCATCAGAAAGCATGATCCGGATCGGATTAAACCGACCACTCCACCAGATTAAAATCTTTGTCTGGTACTTCAACTTCAACCAGATTAATCCGCGGAAATTCCTCCACCAGTTGGTTATTCTGTTTGATTTGAAGCTGAAATCCCAGAATATCGCCGGGTTTCACCTCCAGGTCGCGGAAGTATATTCCGCATTCAAGCAGGCGGTCCAGCCGGAAGCGCGGCTCCAGCAATTCCTTTTTCTGGGATTCTTTTTCCATTTTAAATTTCTCCATAATTC
>JBAPTX010000141.1:0-4054 GCA_049282375.1 Calditrichia bacterium | reverse complement strand
GGTTCAGCATTGCCTCTTTATAATCTTTTTTTATTTGAATGGCCTTTTCGAAGGCTTCCGCCGCTTCATCAAACCGTTTCAGTTCCCGCAGCGAGTTGCCGAGTTCATACCAGGCTTCGGCATGCTGCGGTATATTTTCAATAAACTGTCGGTACTCGCTTAATCCGGCATCTACATTTTTCTGCTTCAGAACAGCAGCTAACCATTTTTCATAGATATTCGGCACCTGCGGATCTATTTCCGCCGCTTTACGGTAACTCTTTACCGCCTCAGAAACATTCCCGGATTTACTGTGGATATTTCCAAGGGCCTCGTAGCCGGCTGCCTGATTGTTCTTTTCCACCAGACGGCGGAACTCCTGCATATCCGATTCAGCACTTTTACCTGCTATTAAGATGCGGGACCAGTTGTTATAAGCCCGGGTTTGCGTCGGATCCACTTCCAGGGCGCTGCGGTACTTTTTTACCGCTTCCTGGTGTTCCCCTTTCTGTTCCAGCAGAAAGCCCCAGTTATTATAGGCCAGCCCATAAGCGGGGTCAATTTCGATGGCTCTGCTGTAACTGGACAGCGCCGGCTCTGTTTGCCCTGCATAACTCCGGGCCAAACCCAGATTAAGCCAGGCTTCCTTAAAGTCCGGTTTCAGTTCAACTGCCCGCTGATTTTCCTGAATGGCCAATTCATATTTTTCCATGCGGTAAAGCGTCTCGCCAAAATGGTAATGCAAATCCGCCTTGTCGGCCTTTTGACGAAGCAGCTTCTGGTATTCAGCAATTATTTTTTCCGGATTGGAAAGCTTAGACAGAAGAGAGACAATATACAGATGACTGTCTTTGTAATCGGGATCTTTTTGGGCCGCTTTAAAAAATTTTTTGATGGCCTGTTCCGGTTTTTTTTGCTGGTTCAGCAAAAAACCCCAGTTATAATACGCCAGTGCAAATTCAGAATTTAATTCCAAGGCCTCCCGGTAATACTTTGCAGCCCGCCGGTATTTACCCTGAGCCAGCAGGGCATTGCCCAGATCATTCAGGGATTCTGCAGTGCGATATTGTTTTTGAATCGTTTCCTCATATATTCTGAACTGTTCCTGCGGCCATTCCATTTCTTTCAGCACATTCTGCCAGTCTGCATAAACCTGCTCCATATCAGGATCTTTTTCCAGGGCCTGCCGGTATTTGGCAATAGCCTCTTCATACTTTTTCTGGTTATATAAAATCAGGCCCCAATTATAATAGGGAAGTGGAGAATCATCAGCGGCCTGAATGGCTTTTTTAAAATATTCAATCGCCTTTTCCGGCTTTTTCAACTGATCATAAATTAAACCCAGATTATTGAGCGGCAGGTTAAAACCCGGATCAGCCTTTACCGATTTTTCATAAAATGGAATGGCTTCTTCAAATTTATTCTGCTGAAACAGCAGGTTTCCTTCCTGCAAATATTCTTCTGCTTCATATCTGTTGGTCATAACGAATTCCGCAGTTAATTTATTTTATGGTTATAAATTCTAAACAAAACTGTATTGAAGGCTTGCCCAGCAGGGCTTTTTGGTAAATACGGAATAAATATTAACAAGGGTATTTGTTCCGTGCAACCAAATATCTTGGAGTTGTTTAAAAACAGATTCCCCGGATAATTCCGGCAAGATGAAAAAAATAGGATTTTCTTATCACAACGGGTACTTTTATTAAAGCCGGTAAAAACAAAAAAAATAGTAATCCGCAGTTGAAAACCGCCGCTAAAAGCGATATCATGATTGATAAATAAGCAGGAGTTTGGGATGAATTTGGATTTTATTCATGATGAAAAGAAACGGAAATTTTTCGCAGAGCTGGAAGGAAAAGAGTTGTTTATTACCTATGATGAACCGGATGAAAACACTTATGATTTTCGGCTGACTTATGTGCCGCCGCCGCTGCGCCGCAGAGGGCTTGCCGGCAAGATCATCCGGTTTGCCCTGGAAACGGCCCGGAGGAAGAATAAAAAAGTAATCCCTTCCTGCTGGGCGGTAAGCAAATATGTAAACCAGAATCCGCAGTACCGTTCTCTTTTAACAGACTTTTAGGCCTGTGTTGCCGTTTGTATTTTAAGCCGGAAAGCCGGCCGCCGGAATCGGGTATTTGTCAGTTCAATTCTTTGTAAATTGCGGCGGTGCGGCCCTGCCCGTCCGGGGCATGAAAGGTGATATCCGGATAAGCGTGCCCGTTTTCATCCGTAACCCGTAAATAAAATCCCCAGCCTCCAATGGTATTACTGAGCTTGAGCAGGAGTTCATTGTTGCCTTCTTTCAGCACTACAGCCACAATATCATGGTCCAGAATGGCATCGGGCGCAATATAATGCTGCCAAACCTGTTCTTCATTAATCCAGACTTTAAACCCGTTGTAACTGCCCATCCGGAACTGCAACACCCGCCTTTCCGGGGAATAGATGTTGAGCCGGGCGTAAACAGTGGCCCATGTATTTTCCGGGAAAATTTCATCAAGGTTTATATACCCGTCCAGCCTGCCGTCAATAGCCGGCTGCCAGCGCAGGCTCCGGCCCTGATATTCATAAACTTCCTGTTGCGCAAAATCTTTTTCCGGCGGGAATGGGTAGTTAAAGCCGGATACCTGCGGTTCATAGAAAGGACCGATGATCTGCCAGGTTCCCGGAAGCGGTGTCCCGGTCTTCCGGTATATTTGTTTCATTTCACTTTCATTTCCGGTATTGGCAGCCAGATAGGCTTTCAGATATTCCGCCATCGTTTTTAAAAATTCATCATTCCGGCGGTCTCCTTCGACTTTTAAATGATCAGTAAGCCGTTCCATTCTTTGAACCCGTTCATTTTCCGTGGGGAGGGATTCAAAAATATACCGCCACAAATTCAGATACCCCCTGTCATTGCTGCGGGCAATTTCCCGGGCAAAATCAGCGAGATGGGGCTGAAAATATTCCCCGGCTTTGTCCGGACGTCCCATACGCTTATAGCTCAGCCCGTAGACAAAATTCAAATAGACTTGTAATCTTTTGGGCAGCTTCTCTTTACTCAATTTATCCAGAACGGGCAGCGCCCTTTCGGAGGGCAAATCGGATATCATGATAAATGTCAGAAGGTTATTGATAAATTCGGGGTTATCGGACTTTTCGGCCAGATGAGCCTGATAATATTCGAAACCTTCATTCTCGAGTGCCCTTAATTCCTGAGTTTTATTTTGAGATTTATAATAGTAATGGGAAATCCTGTAGAAATGGGGAGCCGTTATAAAATCTTTTCTCATAGAATTCAGGATTTGTTCGGCTTTTTGCAGATGATTAAACCGCCAGGCAATCAGAAACTCCATCAACCGCCCTTCCATCCGCATTTTCCAATTGGGTATTTTCTTAAGTGCGGACCTGATATTTTGCGTGGCCTTTTCTTCATTCCCCAATTCGGTATAAATCTGGGCAAGGCGCATGTAGGGATAATAAAATTCCGGTTCAATCTGCAGTGCCGTTTCCAATTGCTCTATGGCATCATCAAATCGTCCCGCCAGAATTAATATTTCGCCCATACTGTCGTGCGGGTTGGCTTCATCCGGGGCCAATTGGCGATATTTGTCAAAATATTTGAAAGCGGTATTGAAATCGCCCCGCTCTGCGAAAAGATAACCCAGATCGTTGTAAACCATTTTGCGGGTGGGGTCCATTTCCAGGACGGTTTCGAATTCCTCCAGTGCACGGTCCAGGTCCTGAAACTGATAGCGGTAAAGCCGCGCCAATTCATAACGCAGATCCACATCGTTGGGATTCTGACTGACGGCTTCCTGCAGGATGCTCAAAATTTCCATTTCATCACCCTTTAATTGGGTAACAAAGAGCTGCATCCGGAAACGGTCTTTTTCGGATAAACGGTGGCTGTATTTTTTTGCTTTCGCCAAATAGCGGTCACATTCTTCCCGGAAACCCATTTGACATCTCAGAATCGCCAGCCGCAGATAGGCCGCCGCAAAAGTCGTATCTTCATGGATGGCTTTACGCAAATACTCTTCTGCAGGAAGTATCAACAATTTTTCCATATTTTCCAGCGCTTCCGAATAGT
>JBAPTX010000140.1:0-14296 GCA_049282375.1 Calditrichia bacterium | reverse complement strand
GATCAGATGAGAAGAGAAAAGATGGTCCACATCCAGTAAATAGATTGTTTCCGCTTTTTCGCTGATAATCCCCGAAATAAAAGGCTCCATTTTTTTGGAAACAGAACCATGGGTATGCTTTATTTTCGCATTTTCAATATTCCTGACCCCATGTATGCGGTCGGCCAGAATGCCGATTGTCATATCCCGGGCCTTCAGCAGAATCACCATATCTTCCGGCTGAATGGTTTTTTTCTCCAAACCCAGAATGGGCGAAATATCCACCAGACTGTATATTTCACCCCTTAAATTAAAAACGCCGAGAACATAATCGCGGGTATTGGGTACGGGCGTAACTTCCGGAAGCGGGACAATTTCTTTGGATTTCAGGATATCAATTCCCAGCCACAGGTTCTGGATTTCCACAAGGGAAATACGGTCTTTGCGATTTTCCGTCTGCCGGTCCTGGTTCATACCACTAAGCTCCCGAGTTATTTCTTAAACTGAAGAGTTCCTGTGCCAGTAATGCCTGCAGTTTATTAAAAGTGGGAAAATGATTCAGATGTAATCGCGGCCATCCCGGATTCTCAAAAGGTGCCCAGATACAGTCCTTTTTTATGGAAAGTTTAATATGGGAAAAGTCCCCTCCAATGTGAGGGAACTGTTGATATTGCGTCCGGCCTGGCTTCACATAAACAAGATCGTTCAAAGATAAAGAATTCGGAAAACAGGTACCCGGGCGTTTGGCTGTATCGTCTTTGCGCCCCATTCCCGGCCTTATTCTCCTATCAGATTATGAATTTTTTCAATTAATTCTTCATCCTTAAACGGTTTGGGAATAAAATCGTCTGCTCCCAGCTCCCGTGCCTTTCCGGTTTCCCGCGGGGTATCTTTTGCGGATAACATGACCACCGGAAGCTCCTTGCTGGCTTTAATTGTTTTCAGGATATCCAGCCCGTTCATATCGGGCAGCATAATATCCAGAATGACCAGGTCCGGTTCCTGCTCATCCAGATAACTCAGTGCATCCTTGCCATTGGGAAAGGCCACTATCTTATAATTTTCATTTTCCAGGGCAATTTCCACCATTTTCCGGATCACTACACTGTCATCCACAACCAGAATCACCTTCTGATCCCCTTCCGGACGTTCTTCGGAAGCTTCGGCCTCCTGCGTCTCCTTCTCCGGAAGCGTCTCAGTTTCCTCTTCTGTTTCGACATAAGCAGTTTCAGCAGAAGCATTTTCTCCGGAGAGTTCATCCTGAAAGAGATCGCTGAAGTCAAATTCATCTTCGCCGGTTTTCTGCAGTTCGCTTTCCGGTTCCTTATCCGGCTCTTCTTCAAGGGAGAGGGTTTCCAGGCCGCTGTCATCCGAAATATCCTCTTCTTCCTGTTCATTGTCGGTGGTCCCGGATTCGGAGTTTTCTCCGCCTTCTTCCTTCAAAAGATCACTGATCAACTGATCCAAATCTTCATCCCCTTCTTTTTCCCGGGGTTCTGCTTCCTCTTCCGGACTTAGTTCTTCAAATCCGCTTTCATCCAACTCCTGCTCATCCTCTTCACTTTCGAAAAATTCATCTTCAGATTCCATTTCGTCAACCGGCTCTTCATACTCTTCTTCATTTTCTGCAAACAGCGATTCATCCTCTTCTTCACTATATTCCGAAACTTCTTCTTCCGTTGATTCTTCAGTGTCTGTTTCAGCGCCTTCCGGATACGCCAGATCCTGTTCCTGCAGACGGTTCAAAATGTCTTCCACTTCCGCTGTTTCCATTTCCAGAAAAGAAGCCAGTTCGCCGGCATCTTTACGGCCATTCAGCGCAAATAAAACTTTCCATTCCGGGATCAGCAGTTTAATCTCATAAATTTTTTCGGCCAATTGATCCGACCGTTTCAGAATCTGCTTCACGGCGCACTCCTTTTATGATGGGTTGGGGTCATATTGCTCATTACGGGAATTATCGGATTCCTCTTTGCTACCTTTAACCTATATTATTATTCATGAAAACATCAACATTGAAAATCTGCTGTGCCGTGTCTGAATCCGCGGCTCGCGGTAATTCAGCTAATTTCTGTTTTCCGGCAGATAATATAGTATTTTTCTGTCGAAATAAACACCACTCTTCTATAAAATGTTGAAAAAATAGACCACTGGCAATTGGCAACTGACCGTTAGCATTGAGATGTGGCGGTTCTCTGTTCCAGCATTAATCACACCGGCGATTTTTCCAGACACTTTTTGGAAACGCCAGAATCCGCAGTTGGCATTTTCCTGTATTCCAGCCAATTTTAGTCAGCTCCACTTCCGCTTTCACAATTGTTTTTATGATTGTATAAATTGGGGGTTATCTTTAACTTTACAGCCAAATTGAGGCAGAAAAGGCCAAACGGAGGCCCCTATCGTGGAAGAACTTAATCAACTGATCCTGCAGCGCCGGGAAAAACTGAATAAAATCAGAGAACTGGGTGTTGAACCCTATCCTTACAGTTTTGCGCAGACCCATAGCAGCAGCCGGATTGCCGATCATTTTGAAGAATTAAATGAAAAGCCGGTTGCGGTGGCCGGTCGCATTATGTCCAACCGCCGCATGGGAAAGGCTGCATTTTTCCATATTCAGGACATGCAGGGGCGAATTCAAATTTACCTGAAAAAGGATGTGGTCGGCGAAAAATCCTTTGAACTGTACAAACTGCTGGATATCGGCGATATTGTGGGAATCCGCGGCGATGTTTTTAAAACCCGCACGGGCGAAGTCAGTATTTTCTGCCGGGAACTGGAACTGCTCACCAAATCACTTCGTCCGCTGCCCATTGTAAAAGAAAAAGAAGTGGAAGGGGACCGGATCACCTACGACGCCTTTGCCGATAAAGAACAGCGCTACCGCCAGCGGTATGTGGATTTAATTGTAAATCCCGAAGTGCGCCGGACTTTCATTTTGCGTTCAAAAATAATGACCGGTATCCGCGAATTTCTGAATGAACGCGATTACCTGGAAGTGGAAACTCCGGTCCTGCAGCCGCTGTACGGCGGAGCGGCCGCCCGCCCGTTTACCACTCATCACAATGCACTGGACATGAAACTGTATCTGCGTATTGCCAATGAGCTTTATTTAAAACGGCTGATCGTTGGCGGCTACGAAGGCGTATATGAATTTGCCAAAGATTTCCGCAATGAAGGCATGGACCGCTTTCACAATCCGGAATTCACCCAGGTGGAATTATATGTGGCTTATAAAGATTATCAGTGGATGATGGACTTAACCGAACAGATGATTTCAACAGTTGCGGAAAAAGTGCTGGGCACAACCCGGATTGTTTTTCAGGAGCAGGAAATTGATCTGGCGCCCCCCTGGGAGCGGAAATCGTTGTTCGGGGCAATTAAGGAACAGACCGGCCGCGATCTTTCCGGGCTGTCCGAAGAAGAATTGAAGAAAGAAGCCGAAGAACTGGGGCTGGTAGTGGAGGACAGTTGGGGCGCCGGCAAGATTATCGATGAGGTGTTCGGCGAATTTGTGGAACCCCGGCTGATCAATCCCACCTTCATCACTGATTATCCGCTGGAGATGTCCCCGCTGGCCAAAAAACACCGGGATAACCCCCGAATTGTGGAACGGTTCGAGCCGATTATCGCAGGGAAGGAAGTGGGAAACGCTTTCAGTGAATTGAACGATCCGCTGGACCAGCGCGCCCGTTTTGAGGGGCAAATGGAACTGCGCGCCCGCGGCGATGAGGAAGCGCAGATGCTGGATGAGGATTTCCTGCGCGCACTGGAATACGGGATGCCGCCCACTGCCGGACTCGGCATCGGCATCGACCGGCTGGTGATGCTGCTGACCGATTCTCCTTCCATCCGGGATGTTTTGTTGTTCCCCCACATGCGCCCTGAATAGCTTTCGCTGTTTTTTGAAAAGTCATCTGGGCAGGGAATTTTCTCTCATGCTGCCCATGTTCAGTTGCCGTTTGTCCGTATCGCTTTAACTTTTTTTTTTGGCGGGTATTTTATTCCAGCCCATTCAATTAAGAACTCAAATTTTTCAGATGTGAGTAAGGATTAAACTTGGGATACGAATCATTTATTGCCCGGCGCTATTTCCGGGCCAAACGCAAAACCGGCTTTATTTCCATTATCACCTTTGTTTCCATTTTTGGAGTGGTGATTGGTGTGGCGGCGCTGGATATCGTGCTTTCTTCCTTTAACGGTTTTGAAGATGAAGTGCGCACCCGGTTGTTTAATGCCACTGCCCATATTCAGGTACGCAAATTCTATGTAGAAGGAATTGAGAATTACCAGGCCGTTACAGATTCCATGCGCCAGGTGGACCATGTCGTGGGCGCCTCCCCGCTGGTGATCCGGGAGGGCGTGGTGCGCTCCAAAGCAAACAATCAGCCGGCGGTAATCCGTGGGGTGGATGTAAATACCATTGGCCAGGTGACTCACGTTCCGGAAAGCATCGTGAGCGGCGAATTCAATCTGGGTATGCAGCAGGCGGATGGGCGCGAGCTGCCCGGCATTGTGCTGGGCCGTTATCTGGCCGAGAACCTGATGATCTTTTCGCCGGGGGAGATTGTCACTCTGTTTATTATTCCGCAGGATGCCGGCATTTTTACCCCGCCGCGCCTGAAGCAGTTTTATGTGACCGGCATCAGCGAAATCGGATTTTACGATTACGATAAGCTGTTCTGCTATATTTCACTGGAAAGCGCCTTTACGCTTTTCAAGCTGGATAATATGGTTTCTTGGATTGAAGTAAAACTGGATGATTACGACCGGGCCGGCCAGGTAGCGCCGGTAATTGAGAAAAAACTGGGTGGATATCCGTTTGTGGCAAAAACCTGGTTCGAACTGAACCGCAGCCTCTACAGTTGGATGACCATCGAAAAATGGGGCGCATTTATCGTGCTGTGCCTGATCATTATGGTGGCGGCATTTAACATCATCAGCTCTCTGATTATGATTGTTATGGAAAAAACCCGCGAAATCGGCATTTTGAAAAGCATGGGAGCATCTTCCGCCGGTATCATGCGCATCTTTTTATTTGAAGGCACCATTGTAGGCATTCTGGGAACGCTGATCGGCAGTCTGCTGGGATTCACCGTCTGCTGGCTGCAGCAGACTTTCGGGCTGGTGGGGCTGCCGCCCGATGTATATCTGATTGACAAGCTGCCGGTAAAGATGGAACTCTTTGATTTCAGCATCATTGCCGTAGCCGGAATGCTGCTGTGCCTGGTGGCTTCGGTGTATCCCGCCTACAAAGCTTCCCGGTTGGAACCGGTGGAAGCCATCCGCTATGAGTGATGCGGTTGCAGCATGTGGGAAAACCGGAGTATGGAAATAAGGGAAAAACGTTTAATTTAAAAAAAGACCATAAATGACAACAAACTCATACATCCTGCAAACTATTGGAGTGGAAAAACAATACCACAGCGGCCCCGAAGTGCTGAATGTTCTGCGGGGGATAAATCTGGATATTCCCCCCGGAGAAATTCTGGTGGTGATGGGGCCTTCCGGTGCCGGCAAAAGCACTCTGCTGCACATTATGGGCACACTGGACCGCCCCACCGCCGGGCAGGTGTTGATTAATCAGCAGGATACTTCCCGGTTAAAAGAAAAGGAAATTGCCCGTTTCCGCAACCGCAACATCGGGTTTGTCTTTCAGTTTCACTACCTGCTGCCGGAATTCAGCGCACTGGAAAATGTGCTGATTCCCGCCATGATCCGGGAAGAAAAATGGGAACAGCGGCGGGAGCGCGCACAGGAACTGCTGGAGGAAGTAGGACTGGGAGGGCGGCTGGAGCACCGGCCATCCCAACTGTCCGGCGGCGAGCAGCAGCGGGTGGCGGTGGCCCGGGCGCTGATCAACCAGCCCAAACTGATCCTGGCCGATGAGCCCACCGGAAATCTGGACAGCCGCAACAGCCAGGCGCTGTTTGATCTGCTGTTCAACCTGAATAAAAAATACCGCCAGACCTTTATTATCGTAACTCACAATGAGATGTTTGCCGAACGCGCCGACCGCATTATTCATCTGCTGGACGGAAAAATTGAAAAAGAGGAGCGAAGGGAAGTAATCGCTGAATAGAGTTAACAGTAAAGCGGATTATCCGGTTACAGGGCACAGCGATCTCCCGGTCCTGAAGAATTTAAGAATACAAAGATGGTGACCATTTCCGATTTTCATATAAAAGTTGAAAAATTACATAAAATAATATTGAAACACCTTCTGAATAAACCTTGAAGCAACCCTGATTCATATTAAGAATGCCCCATTCACCCAGACATTTAGATGAAATTGAAGTGCAGTATGTAAAAGGCGTCGGCGAAAAGCGTGCGGAAGTCCTGCGCGGGGTCGGCATCGAATCCGTGCTGGACCTGCTCAACTATTTTCCCCGCCGCTACCTGGACCGCAGCGAAATGATGAAAATCAATCAGGTGGAAAAGGATAGCGAAACCACCGTAATCGGCAAAGTGGTGAGTGTGGAACTGATCCGCTATCCGCACAAGCGGCTGCAGGTTTCCATTTACGACGGCAGCGGTATTTTAACCGGCGTCTGGTTTAATCAGGTGGAATTTTTCAAGCGGCTGTTTAAAAAGGATATGGAGGTGGCATTCAACGGGAAGGTGGGATTTTACCGCGGTTGGCAGATGGTGCATCCCGATTACGATGTGATTGGCGATAGCGGCGAGCAACTGCACACCGGGCAGGTTATCCCGCTTTACCCCGGAAGCCAGAAACTGCGGCAGAAAGGATTCACCTCCCGCTCCTTCCGGCGCATTATCTCGCAGGCGCTGCAGAAATACGGCGACAATATTCCGGAAACCCTGCCGGAAGATTTGGTGAACCATTACCGCCTGCAGAGCCGTTCGGAAGCCTACCGGCAGATTCATTTCCCGGAAAAACTGGAGGAAAATCCGCCCTGGCTGCGCCGCTTTAAGTATGAAGAACTGTTCTTTCTGCAATTAATGATGGCATTTCGCAGACAGCACCTGCGCTCCCCGCAGAGCGGAGTTGCCATGAGAACCGATGGTTCTCTGATTAAAAAAGTATTGCAGCAGTTGCCTTTTGAACTGACCGGCGCTCAGCGCAAAGTGCTGCGGGAAATTTATAGTGATCTGCAGAGCGGCCAGCCCATGAACCGGCTGCTGCAGGGGGATGTGGGTTCCGGCAAAACACTTGTGGCACTGATCACGGCGCTGATTGCCATCGAGAACGGCTGCCAGGCAGCGCTGATGGCGCCCACCGAAATCCTGGCCGAACAGCATTTTCTGAATATGGATCCGCTGCTGCAGGAACTGAACATCCGGGCCGGACTGCTGAGCGGCTCCCTAAAAAGCCGGGAGAAGAAAAAGATTCAGCATGAGATCGGCGAGGGAAAAGTGCAACTGGCCATCGGCACCCACGCACTGCTGCAGGAACCGGTGGCGTTTGCCAATCTGGGGCTGGTGATTATTGACGAGCAGCACCGTTTCGGTGTGCTGCAGCGGGGCGAGCTGCTGAATAAAGGCCGCAATCCGCACACGCTGGTAATGACCGCCACGCCCATCCCCCGCACCCTGTCCATGACGCTGTATGGGGATCTGGATGTTTCGGTAATTGACGAGCTGCCGCCGGGCCGCATGCCGGTAATCACCCGATGGCGGCAGGAGAATAAATTGCCGCAGATCCATGATTTCCTGCACAAAAAAATAGCGGCGGGCGAACAGGCCTACATTATTTATCCGCTGGTGGAGGAATCTGAAAAGCTGGATTTAAAAGCGGCCACGGAAAGCTTTGAGCACCTGCGGAAAAATGTCTTCCCGCAGTTTGAACTGGCGCTGCTGCACGGGCGGCTGCACAGCCGGGAAAAAGAACTGGCCATGCGCCGCTTCAAATCCGGCGAAGTACAGATACTGGTGAGCACAACGGTAGTGGAAGTGGGTGTGGATGTGCCCAACGCCACCATTCTGCTGATCGAGCATGCCGAACGTTTCGGGCTGAGTCAGCTCCATCAGTTGCGCGGACGGGTGGGGCGCGGTTCAAAAAAGAGCTACTGCATTCTGGTAACTCCGGCGGAGGTAAACGAAATTGCCGAAGCGCGCCTGAAACTGCTGGAAGCCAGCAGCGACGGATTTCTGATTGCCGAGCAGGATTTACAACTGCGGGGCAGCGGGGAATTCTTCGGCACCCGCCAGCACGGTATGCCGGACCTGCAGTTTGCCGACCTGGTTTCCGATACCCGGATTATCGAGGCCGCCCGCACCGATGCATTTAAGCTGGTGGAAGAAGACCCGCATCTCCGTCTTCCCCGGCACCGCCAGTTACAGCGCCATTTCACAAAATATTATCTGCCCCGCTACCGGATAGCGCAGGTGTCCTGAGGTATTAAACATATATTACTGTAATTTACGGTTGGATTTTCATCTTTCTTTTCTATTCCAAGTCATTCTCGGCTGTGCTCAGGATGACAAGATTTTTTCGCAACAATCTGCAATCTGAAATCACATATCCGAAATCGAAATACTCCCGCACCCCGGTTCATCTATAAATAATTCTTTCCTCCGGTTTACTTCAGCAATGGGATCTTAATCCCCTGCTCCCGCGCAAATTGAACAGCTTCTTCGTAGCCGGCATCCACATGGCGCATCACCCCGGTGCCGGGATCAACGGTAAGTACCCGCTCCAGGCGCCGGGAGGTTTCTTCGCTGCCGTCCGCCACCATTACCACCCCGGAATGCTGGGAATAGCCGATGCCCACGCCGCCGCCGTTGTGCATGCTCACCCAGGAAGCGCCCGCCGCCACATTCAGCATGCCGTTCAGCAGCGGCCAGTCGGCAATGGCATCGCTGCCGTCCCGCATGGCTTCGGTTTCGCGGTTGGGGGAGGCCACCGAACCGCAGTCCAGATGGTCGCGGCCGATGACAACGGGCGCTTTCAGTTCGCCGGACTTCACCAGCTCGTTCATGGCCAGCCCGGCGCGGGCGCGCTCGCCATAGCCCAGCCAGCAGATACGCGAAGGCAGCCCCTGAAACTGCACCTTATCCTGCGCCATATCGATCCAGCGCAGCAGCGCCTTATCTTGCGGAAACAGCTCTTTGACCAGGGCATCGGTGCGGTAAATGTCCTGCGGATCGCCGGAGAGCGCCGCCCAGCGGAAGGGGCCTTTTCCCCGGCAGAACAGCGGACGAATATAAGCCGGTACAAAACCGGGATAGGCAAACGCATGTTTAAATCCGCCCTGCTGCGCCTGCGCCCGCAGGTTGTTGCCGTAATCGAATACTTCCGCGCCGCGCTCCTGCAGCTCAGCCATGGCCCGGCAGTGGGCGGCCATGCTTTTATAGGCCATTGTCATATATTTTTCGGGATCATTTTTGCGCAGCGCCAGCGCCTCCCGGTAGGAAATGCCGGCCGGCACATAGCCGTTCAACTCATCATGGGCGGAGGTCTGGTCGGTTACGATGTCGGGGATCAGGTTGCGGCGCAGGAATTCGGGAAAAATTTCGGCGGCATTGCCCAGCAGCCCGATGGAGAGCGGCTGTTTCCGGCTGCGGGCCTGCTGCGCCATTTCAATGGCTTTCTCAATGGAATCGGTTTTTTCATCCAGATAACGGGTTTCCAGCCGCCGCTCAATACGGTGCTCATCCACTTCCACTACGATGACCACGCCGTTGTTCATGGTTACCGCCAGCGGCTGGGCGCCGCCCATCCCGCCCAGTCCGGCGGTCAGGGTCAGCGTTCCGGCCAGATCGCCGCCAAACCGTTTGCGGGCGATCTCGGCAAAGGTTTCGTAAGTGCCCTGCAGAATGCCCTGGGTGCCGATGTAAATCCAGCTTCCGGCGGTCATCTGCCCGTACATAATCAGGCCTTTCTTTTCCAGCTCGCGGAATACTTCCCAGTTATTCCAGCGGCCCACCAGATTGGAATTGGCAATGAGCACCCGCGGGGAATAAGAATGGGTGCGGAAGATGCCCACCGGCTTTCCCGACTGCACCAGCAGGGTTTCATCGTTTTCCAGCTCCTGCAGGCTTTTTATGATGGCATGAAACGATTCCCAATTGCGGGCGGCTTTGCCGGTGCCGCCGTACACCACCAGCTCTTCCGGCTTTTCAGCCACATCGGGGTCCAGGTTGTTCATCAGCATGCGCAGAGCGGCTTCCTGATGCCAGCCTTTGGTTTGCAGTTTACTGCCGTGAGGGGCGCGGATTTCTTCAGCCATTTTAATTTTCTCCTTTAATTTTGCGGTTGCGGGGAGTTCCTGAGGGCTCTCCCTACACGAAAATTAAGGTATGGAGCGAAGGTATTCAATCGGCAAAAATGAAAGTATGAAACGGCAGGGGCAGGCCTGTATTTATGACCAGAAAAATTTCAAATTTGCTGCCAGTTAAGATTGCATTGTTTCCCACCATTATGTGCAGCCAATTGTTAGCCCAAATTTAAGCCCCATTTTTCTCCAATTCTGCATCCAACTTTGAACAAAAATTAATATTACCATTTCTCAAATGATGGAAATACTAATCATAATCTTCCCAATAATTTAATTATTCTTTCTTTGTCTCGTTCGTTCAAGTTAGCCACCCAAATTCGCCTTTATTTTTGGCGTATCATTAATTTCGTCCAAGAAATGTCCCGAAGGGACAATCGAGAATAGCCAGGCAATTCATTGCCGGGTAAATAAATCACAAAATCAAATTTCGTCCCATAGGGACGATTGAAATCATCCCCACGCAAACCTCTCATCATATTCAATTTCATGTTTTTTCAAAAGGCAATGTATTCATCTTGAAACGAATTGACCTTATGATGTTCTTGTTGTCTATTAATATAGGCAAGCGTATCCTCAATATGTGAAATACTCACACTAAATGCCCCATACCCTTCCTGCCATTTAAAATACTTGAGATTCGGAAATGTATCGTGCACCCATTTTGACGAACCGCCTTTAATCAACTGAATCGCTTTTGCTATAGACAAAGTCGGCGGTATTGAAATTAAAAGGTGAACATGATCTTCGACTCCACCGATGACAAGCGCCTTCATGTTATTTTCACGGGCAATTCCACCCATATAGGGCCATAAACGTTTCTGCAACTCGTCGGTAATGATTTTCTCTCTATTTTTCGTGCTGAAAATATAATGAACCAAAATGTTGGTGTAGGAATGTGCCATGAATTATTTCGATAATTATTTTATATATCAATCGTCCCTACGGGACTGAAAATTAACCGTATTATTTATTCCCATCAATTAATTGATGGGCTATTTTCACACAATCCCTTGCGGGATTATTTAACGGCTTCAATTACATAAACTTCAATCAAGCCATCGTCGGCAAAACTAAAATACGAATTTTCTCCAATGATTACATGATCAAAAATCCGCAGTTCCATTGCCAGAGCCGCTATTAGCAAATCTTTGGTCAATCTTTTATCAGCATCACTCGGCACAATATTCCCCGATGGATGATTATGCGCCAAAATCATGGAAGGCGATTGATATATCAAAGCATTTAATAAAATATCCCGCACCGACGGATTTACCCGATTAAAAGAACTTTTGAATTGCTTGTGAAAGATTAAACGCCATCGATTTAAAAAACAACATTTTTTTAAATCTAAGGTGCAAACAGGCTGAATCCGGCATAAAAGGAGAGGCCGGCTAGTTTATAGGTATTCATAGCTAATTCAGGTTTTTCCCGAAGGGGGCGGGGTTTTGATACAGTTTGAGGGGCACTCCCTATTTTGAATTATTCTCCGGCCGGTTTCCCTGATATTCCAGAAACCGCATAACTTTTGGCTGCTGTTTTAACTGGCTGTAAGAAAACAGCACGAAACCGGTGCTCTGCTCCAGGGAGGCCACCTGCGCAATTTTGGGAATGGATTTTTCCGGCGGCTGATTATACAACGCCAAACCCACCAGATAATTCTTCGGCTGCAGCCGGTCCAGATAGCTTCGGAGGCGGGATTTAAAAACGGCATTATCCGGTGTGTAATTCATGGGAACTGCAAAATCCAGCCAGCCGGACTGCAGCCAGCGCGGCCAGTCCTGATAAAATTCCCAGCGGGCTGCCGGAAATTCCGGTTTTACCGCTGCCGAAATCAGCACATCCGGGAACTGCCGCCGGACGTCACTGCATAATTCCCCCACAAATTCAGATAAGCCATCACGCAGATAGCGGTTCCACTGTCCGGAGAAAACTTCATAGCCTGTTATGCCGTAGGCTTCCGCAAAATGCGCCGGCTCTCTCAAAAATTCCAGCGGATCCAGAATATAGCGCTGCCGGTATCCTGCGCGGGACAGGGAATTCAGATCAAAATTTCTGTTGGGATAGCGGATATAATCCAGGTGCAGCCCATCTACCGCATACTGCTGCAGCAAATCCCCCACCACCGATTTTAAATACTGCTGAGCTCGCGGGTGCAGCGGAGAAAGGAACAGGCCTTCGCTGTTGGCCTTTTTCATGGAGGCGGGGTAGTGGGCCAGAAAATCGGGATCTTCCAGCGGACCGGCCAGCCACTCCGGATGGCGGCGCACCACGTGATTGCTGTCTGCCGGCAGGGAATCGCTGCTCCAGACATAAAACAGGTTTATCCAGGTATGAATGCGGATTTTACGGTGCTGATTCTGCTGCAGCAGATAGCCGAGCGGATCAAATAAAGAATCGCTGATTCCCGGCGCCCGGGGTTCCAAACGGCTCCGGTAATAGGCATCACCGCGCCCGCGCACCTGTACGAACAGATCCGTGATCCCCCAGCGGGAGGCATCCTGCAAAAGTTCATCTATCTGCTGCGGCGATGTAATGGAATGGCGCACCACCCATAAACCGCGCATATTTTCCTGCGGCATTGTGGCAGCCATAACTGTGCAAAACCAGAACAGAACTATTTTTATGGAAAATGAAAAAATCCGTTGCATCCCCGGCCTGTCAACTTTTGCGGAAAACATCCCCCAGCAGTGAAAGTTCACTCAATATTTGAAGCAGTTAATCTGCGTACATAAGAAAGGCGTTCCCGCACCGGAAACGCCTTTTCCGAAATATTTGTTTAAAAACAGCAGCTACTCTTTTTTATCTTCTTTCTTATCTTCTTTCTTATCTTCTTTTTTATCCGGTTCAATTTCACCGGTTGTTTCTGCCCCGGATGCTGCTTCACTTTCAGCGGCTTCGCTTTCCGGTTTCTCTTCTGACTTCTGCTCCCCGGCAGCGGATTCTTCCGCCGGTTTTTCTTCCGCTTCCTGCGGCGTTTCCTCAGGAGCGGTTTCAGCAGGTTCTTCTTGCGGTGCTCCGGTTTTCTTAGCTGTTTTTTCTTCGGCAGCCGGTTTTTCAGCTTTTTGGGGCGCGGCTTTTTTGGCGCTTTTTTTCTGTGACTTTTTCCCGCTGCTTTTCTTTTCTTCCACCTTCAGCGGCTCAAAGCCGACCAGTTGCAGAATGGCTAGCTCGGCGCCATCTCCTCTGCGGCGGCCCAGTTTGATAATGCGGGTGTACCCGCCATTGCGGTCCGAATAAGTTGGGGCAATTTCATTAAAAAGACTCTGCACCAATTGATGATTCTGCAGCAGTTTGAATACTTCGCGACGGGCGGCTACAGTATCTTTTTTGCCAAAGGAAATCACCCGCTCCACTACACTGCGGGAGGCTTTGGCTTTGGCCAGGGTAGTCTGAATTTGCTTATGACGAATCACTTGCGCGGTAAGGTTTCCCAGCGTTGCACGGCGGTGGGATCGATTCCGTCCCAGTTTTTTTACTCTATTTCGATGTCGCATTTCAATTCACCTCAACTTTTGCACTTTCGTGCGCTTCATTCTCTGAATTATAACAGATCAGGCGGCGGTTTTCTTGTAAATTAAATATTCGAAACCGGGTTTATTCCTCGCCCTTGAGATATTTATCCACATCCATTCCGAAAAAAAGGCCTTTCTTTTCCAGAATATCCTGAATTTCCTGCAGGGACTTGCGTCCGAAATTGCGGAATTTCAGCAGTTCGGATTCATCCAGGCGCACAAGGTCGGAAATATTCTTGATATTGGCATTTTTCAGGCAATTATGGGAACGGACACTCAGCTCCAGTTCATCCACGCTCATCCGCAGCAGTTTTTTTACCCGCAGGATTTCTTCATCAATTTCCTGAACCTCTTCCTCTTCCGGTTCAATTTCAAAGTTGATGAACAACTGAATATGGTCTTTCAGAATCTTGCCGGCATAGGTCAGGGCATCATCCGGGGTAATGCTGCCGTCCGTCTCGATTTCCAGAATCAGTTTTTCGTAATCGGTGCGCTGGCCGACCCGCACATTTTCCACATTATACCGCACATTGCGGATTGGCGAGAAAATGGAGTCGATGGGAATCA
>JBAPTX010000139.1:0-14086 GCA_049282375.1 Calditrichia bacterium | reverse complement strand
CGAAGCTGTTCTACCTCTTCTAAAAGTTTCTGACAAGGTTTTACCGGAGATTCCATAATCCCCGTGCTTAACAGTACGTTGTTTTTTTGCTTATTATGCTTTAAATCAGAAATCCCTGACATGCCGTTATCCTCCTGCTCGGCCTAAACACCATTTCGGGGTCAGCCAACAACCCAGTTTAGGATATTGAACAGAAAATTAGTATTCAAGCCGAATTGCTTGAATTACATCAATCGGTGTTTAAAAGGTTGATAATGGAGGATGAACAGGTTCCTAAAAATCGATGTGATTTCAAAAAGGGCGGGAAAGAAATTCCATCAACGTTCTACGCTTATCCCGGGACACCGGAACCTGCCGGTTTCCGGTAAGGGTAATACAGCCGCCTTCCCCGTCTGTTAGCTTATTGACCCGGCTGTATTCCTGAATATGTTTAAGATTAACCAGATAAGAGCGGTGAACCCGGAAAAAATTATAGTCTGAGAGCAACTCTTCGAATTCTTTTAATGTACGGGTTATCAAAAGGTGGTCTTCTTCCAGATAGATATGGGTATAATTCCCTTCGGCCTTGCAATAAATGATACTGGATACCTGCACAAAATCGAGCCCCTGCGTAGTGGGCAGTCCGATTTTATGGAGGCCCGCGTTCAGGTTTTTCTGATTTTCAATTAAATTTTGAAGAGGTAGATTAAAAGTGGCGCTCTTCCGCCGCTCCATTAATTTATTTTCCGCCCGCTGCACTGCCTGGACCAATTCATCCACGTTCAATGGTTTGGTTAAATAATCCAGGGCGGATACCCGAATGGCGCGGACCGCATATTCATGATGAGCGGTGGTAAAGATAATCTCAAAATGTATATTTTCTATTTTCTGCAGCAAGTCGAATCCGGTTTCATTCTGAAGGATAATGTCAAGAAAAACCAGATCCGGCTTTTCCCGGTTAATGAGGGCCACAGCATCTTCCACATTGCCGGCCATTTCCACCACGGCAACCTGTTTGCAATAGCTGGACAGCAGATTTTTTAACAGTTTTCTGCTTTTGGCCTCATCATCAATAATAATGGCGCGGATTTTAGAATTTTCCATTTGTGTTTAACCTTTTTACGGGGTGGCTGCACAACAGTCCTGCTATTTTATAACAGAATTTTTACCAATGAAGTGAACTTACGGATCAAATGTACCGGATGTTACGGCATTTGCCGGTTCTCCCCGGAATTTCAGAATGCACCCCTCATTCCGATGTAAACGGCAAGCGTATATTGACGCGGGTCCCGCGTGCTTTATCCGGGGCACCGGACAGATCCGTCACTTCAACGGCACCATTGTCTTTTACTTTTTTCCGCAGTAACTCCAAACGCTCCCGGGTGATCTGCATTCCCACAGACTTGTGCTCTCTTCCTTTTCCGTTTTTATTCTTCAAAGATTGCAAAATACCGATACCATTGTCCTGCACAGTGCAGATTATTTCGCTGCCGTTCCGCTGGAGGTCAACCTTCAATTGCGCCCGTGGCTGCTGGGGCAGCCCGTGGAGAATGGCATTTTCCACAAATGGTTGAATACACATAATCGGAATTTCCGTATTTTCCACTTCAATGGCCGGGTCCACCTGAAATTCAAATTCAAACTGATCGTCAAAGCGGAACTGTTCCAGCTCCAGATACAGCTTTAAAAACTGCAGTTCACGGGAAACAGGGATTGTGGAGCGCAGAGAATTCTCCAGCGTAAGGCGCAGCAGCCGGGAAAACTTGGAAAGATAATCCAGAGCCGCTTTTTTCTCATTACTGGCAATTAAATATTGAATTGAATTAATGGTATTGAAAACAAAATGCGGTTTCATCTGCGAAGCCAGCGCCGCCAATTTAAGGTCGGATATTTTACGGTCAAGGGCTGCCTTGCGGCGCTCTTTCTCTTTTATCCGGGCGATGATGGCAAATCCGGTAATGCCTATCAGGATGGTGATGAGAACGGTAAACCACCAGGTTTGCCAGAATGGCGGGGTGATGGTCAGCGGAATTGCCAAACCGGCTTCATTCCAGACGCCGTCACTGTTGCTGCCTTTGACGCGGAAGGTGTAACGGCCGGGGTCCAGATTGGTATAGGTGATGTACCGGCGGGAGCCGCTGTAATTCCAGTCTTTCTCAAAGCCGTCCAGCATGTAGGCATAGCGGTTTTTGGCAGGAAAGGAATAATCCAGGGCGGAAAATTCAAAGGAAAACACATAGTCTTTATAGGATAGTTTTAAATTTTTAATAGCGGAAACCGGGAAATCCAGCGGCACATCTTTATTGAACTTGTGAAATCCTGTAAGGACCAGCGGCGGCGGAATGGGATTGTCCATCACTTTTTCCGGATAGAAACAGTTGAGGCCGTTGGTTCCGCCAAAGAAAAGCTCACCATCTCTGCCACGGCAGGCGGCGCCGGAATTGAATTCATTACTCTGCAGCCCGTCGTGAATGTCATAATTGCGGAATTCTTCACTGACCGGATTAAAACGGCTCAATCCGGCATTGGTACTGATCCATAAATTTCCCTGATCATCCGGAAGAATATTATAAAGGGAATTATGTGGCAGCCCTTCGTCCACGGTGTAATGTATAAACCGTTTCTGCTCGGGATCGAATTTATTCAGCCCCCCGCCGTAAGTGGCAATCCACAGTTTCCCTTCCGCATCTTCATAAATGGACTGAACGCGCCCGTTATTCAGGCCGGAAGAATCGTCGGGAATATATTCATAGCGTGTAAAGCGGCCACTCTCCCTGTGAAAAAGATTCAGGCCGCCTCCTCCCGTTCCTATCCAGAAACGCCCTTTACTGTCCTCATACATACATTTAACAACATCGCTGCTGATGCTGGTGGAATCCTGCGGCCGCTGCCGGTAGCGCTCAAAGGTCCCGGTTTGCGGTACAAAACGGTTCAAACCGGCACCATAGGTGCCGATCCACAAAACACCGGTTCGATCTTCATAAAGAGAGAGCAGCCGGTTTTCGCTGATACTGGTTGAATCATCCGGGTCATGCAAATAGCGAATAAACCTGCCGCTCCCCGGCTCCATTTTATTCAGCCCGTTTCCCACCGTGGCAATCCATAAACGGTTTTTATTATCGAACAGCAGTGCCTGAATAAAATTTTCGCTCAGGCTGTGCGGATTTCCCTGCTGGTGCTGAAAATGAGTAAATGTATTGTTTCTGCGGTCGAACCGGTCAAGCCCGCCGCCCAGGCTGCCAATCCAGAGGACCTCCGGGTCTGCCGGATCCTCTGCAATGGCATACACGCAATTATGACTCAAACTGTTGGAATTATCCGGGTTATGCCGGAAAAGGCTGAATTTAATGCGGTTGGGATCATACTTATAGAGGCCTGAGCCAAAAGTGGATACCCACACCACCCCACTGCGGTCTTCAAAAATATGCTGAACCAGTTTATCCTTCAGAATAGTAGCTGCCGACTGATCATTTTTATTACAATAAAATTTGTCTGCTGCGGGGTCGTAAAGATTAATTCCCTTGTTCGTCCCCAGCCATAAACAGCCGTTTTCATCTTCATAAATTGCCTGTACCACATTATTGGTTAATCCGCCGGGTTTTTCCGGAGAGTGCTGATGGCGGATAAAACGCCCCTTTTGGGGATCGAAGAGGTTGAACCCGCTGTCCATTGTGCCGATCCATAGCCGGCCCTGCCGGTCTTCCATTATTTCCCACACCCGCTTATCACTGATGCTGCTGCTATCCCCCGGAACCGGCTGGTAATGGATAAAAGTGCTTTTTTCGGGATAAAAACGGTTTAATCCGCCGCCCAGGGTGCCAATCCAGAACCGCTGCCGGCTGTCTTCAAAAATAGCCAGCACGCTGTTTTGGCTGAGGCTCTGCGGGTTTGCCGGCTGATGGGTAAAGCGTTTAAAATATTCCCGCACCCGCCCGCTGCTGTCGGCCGGCTCTTTTACCAGCCGGTTCAGGCCGCCGCCGTATGTCCCCACCCAAATATTCCCGGCATGGTCTTCCCACAGGGAAAGAACCACATTACTGCCAAGACTTAAAGAATCCTCCGGGTCATGCAGATAACGCCTGAAGCGCCCTGTTTGCGGATTGAAACGGTTCAGCCCGCCATTAATTGTCCCGATCCAGATATATCCGTCACGATCGGTCAACATACTTTGAATATAGTTCTCCGACAGGGAAGTGGAATCCAGCGGATCATGCTTGTAAATGGTAAAGCGGTATCCGTCATATTTATTCAGGCCGTCCTGGGTGCCAATCCAGATAAACCCCTGTTTATCCTGCACTACACATTGCACTGCATTCTGCGACAACCCCTGGTCCGTTGTTAATGCGGTAAACTCAAATTTTTGATCAGCGCCGTATATCAAGCCAAAAAGAGATATAGGCAGTAATATTAACAACAGATAACAGGCTGCCTCCCGCAGCACCGAATGATTTTTCATTTGCGGAATCATAATAAAAAAAATAGGATACTGAAACTATTAAAAGCAATTGAAATCAGAAATACTGAATTTTTCATTATTCTTATAAAGGATTGCCGTCCGACGGGGATTAAACAAGCAATATTGCCGGTGAAAATCGGATCACTCACGACTTGGAGCGGCTGTTTTTTAACTACAGCGCTTCCCTTCTCAGTTTCATTCCGGGAACAGATGATTGCAAATTTCATTCAGGCTGTTTTGTGGTTATATTTGGCGGGAGTGAAGCGGAATCATCCGTTTAAAACAGCATCCATCATATCAGCAAATTAGTGAAAGGAAAGTTATGGCGCATTTATGGCATGGTATCGTGACCGGAGCAAGGCCGCCGCAGGATGTAAATGTAGTAATTGAAATACCCAGCGGCTCCAAATGTAAATATGAACTGGATAAAATTTCCGGTATCATCCGGGTGGACCGTATCATTGCCAGTGCCGCTTACTATCCCGGGAACTACGGCTTTATTCCCCAGACCCTTGCCGAAGACAATGATCCCATTGATGCGCTGGTGGTTTCACAAATCAGTTTTCATCCCGGGGTAATTGTGCGCTCCCGGCCTATCGGGGTAATGCGTATGACAGATGCCGGCGAACCGGATGATAAGATTCTGTGCGTTCCCCTGCGGGACCCCTACTATCAGCAGATTAAAAGCGCCGCCGACCTGCCTCCCAATATGCTGGATGAAATTCAGGAATTTTTCCGGGTTTATAAAAATCTGGAAGAAAAACAGGTCATCATCAAAGGTGTGGAACAACTGGATACCGCCGTCGGCCTGATCCAGAATGCCATCGACAGTTATAAAGTGAAGTATCTGGGATCATAATCCCGCTGATCAGCAGAACCTCACCCGGCTCAGGAATCTAAAATTAAAAAAAGCCGTTCCACCGGATTTACCGGAAAGGGGGATTGCTTTCTATAAATAGTCAGCAGTTTACTATTAATTTTTCGAATAACGGCTGACATTTTTCTAATAAGAATACTGTTCCAGCATTTTCGAGAAAAAGGCACCGAAAAAGATAAAACCTACAACCATCATTGCCAGCATAACAATATAAAGAATTCCCTGAATAATAAAATAGAGGCGCAGCTTATCCACCATTTCCACCAACTGAGCATTGTTGTTGCTTAAACGGGCATTGGTAATGCGGTTGCCTGCCTGCAGCAGCAGCACGCCAAGCCAGATAGGTATCCAGGCAATTAAAATTCCCACAACACTGATGGCCTGAATGGCTCCAAAGATAATATTCATTATTCCCAGAAATTTCAGCCAGCCGGTCATGCTGCTGCTGATGTTAATAATTTGCTGCAGAACTCCTGCTTCAGGCCCTGTCTCCTGTACTATAACTTCTTCCATATTAATCCTCTCTTATTTCGGATTTAAAATTTAGATACCGGCACTGCGAATTTCAATCTTTCCATATATGGGATAATGGGAAACCCGTTTTCCGCGCGTAATCTGAAACCGCTTTTAACCGGTCAAAACTGTAAAACCAGCAGTTGAGAAATCCGTGCATTTTCTTTAATGCGGATGCCGGTTTTGGGCACCCACAAAGGTATGCGGAATTCGGAATCTATCAGGCGGGTATTCAGGGCGGTATGGAAGCAACCGCTGTTCAGCAAACGGGGGTGCGGCTGTATAAACCCGATCTGATTTCCTGCTAAATGCACCTCTTCATTGTACCGGAGCAGATAGTAGCCCTCGTGCAGATACCACCAGCCATAGGAATCTTCCGGCGATTTCCTGCCCGGGAGGCAGGTTTCCCAGTTCCCTGCTTCGTACTCAGAACCGCCAAAATCCAGGCTGCCGCCGCTTTTCAGCCGGAAAACGGCCGCAAGTGTTAAATCCAAATGGGGGCTGTTAATTTGATGTTTTTCGGAAATAGTGTTGCGGGCTGATGCAAAAACTGCTTTGGGATCTACAACATCTGCCATTAATACGCCTCCTGCGGAAGTTATATTGAATAAAATATAGGACAGGATGCGGTGAATGCGAACTTTTTTTTGAAAAGTCCGGGAGGTTAGGCAATACCGGTTCTGCTGGATTCAGTTCGGCTGCTCCGGCCTGCCGGATTAGCTGTAATAGTGCTTCCGGAATCCGATGAATTCCTCTTTGCCAAGTATCACCCTGTAAAAAAAGGCAAACAGAAAGCCGCAGCCGTAACCCGTTATTTGAATAGGAATAACCAGCGGCACCAGGTAAAGCATGCGCAAGCTGCGATACTGCAGGGCGGCATGAACCGCCGATAAAAGCAGCGCCAGCAAACCGGCCAGAAAAAACCAGCGGGTAACCGCCCACACGCTTCCGGAAAGCAGACTGGCAATAATCAGCAAAATGAGCAGTAAAGTGGCAAGCGCCGGCGCCGCATGAAGCGGTTCCAGCATTCGCCGGTCAATTTTATAGAGATTAATGCGGGCAACTCCCCAGTTAAAAACCTGCCGGAAAAATTTTTTAATGCTGGTGCGCCGCTTGTGAAAAACCACGGCATCGTGAATATAAATCAGCCGGTCGGTGGCGCGGTGAATACGGTTGCTGTATTCAATGTCCTGCCCGTGACGCAGAGAGCCGAAGCCGCCGATGCGCTGATACAACCCGCGGGACAAACCCATGTTAAAACTGCGCGGATAAAACTTTGCCAGTTTTACTTTTTTGCCGCCGCGCAATCCGCCGGTGGTTAAGAAGGAAGTCATGCTGTAATTAATGGCTTTTAAAAGCGGCGGGAAATCCTCCCGGAAACTGTCTCTTCCGCCAAATGCCTCCGCCCCTTCCCGGTGCAGCATTTCATCAATATTCCGCAGCCAGTCGCTGCGGACGGTGCAGTCGCTGTCTATAAAAATAAAAAAGTCCCCTGCTGCCTTTTCCATTCCCATGTTTCGTGCAGCACCGGGACCCTGATTTTTCTGATGAAAAAAATGCAGATCTATTTTCAGGCGGTCTTTGAATTGTTCAACAACCTGAGGAGTGTTATCGGAGGAACCGTCATCGGCAATTATCAACTCGAGACGGGCGGGCGGAAAATCCAGTTCGGTAAAAGACCGCAACAACTCGCCGATTTCATCCGCCCGGTTATAGGAAGGAACGATCACGCTGTATTTCTGGTATGAAACGGTCACCGGACAGAAATCCCTTTACTCAATCCGGTCCCGGATGGAATAATCCAGACGTTCGGCAAAATTTGCGGATATCATTTCCCCCAGCAGCCCGAAAACAATAAACTGGATGCCTACAATGATGGTCAGAATACCAAGGAAGAACAGCGGGCGCCGCCCGATTCCTTCTCCCATCAGCCAAAGAATGGTCAAATAAAATTCAATTGCAAAACCAATCAGGAAGGTAAACAGCCCCAGCATGCCAAAGATGTGCAGTGGGCTGGTTTTGTAGCGGGTAATAAAAATTACCGTAAGCAAATCCAGAAATCCGTTAAAAAAGCGGGAAACACCAAATTTGGTTTTCCCGAATTTGCGGGCATGATGTTTTACCACTTTTTCGCCCACCCGGTAACCGTTCCAGTGGGCCAGCACCGGCAGGAAACGGTGCAGCTCGCCGTAAACCTCCATATCTTCCACCACTTCGCGGCGGTAGGCTTTTAAACCGCAGTTAAAATCGTGCAGGCGGATGCCGGTCATGCGGGCGGTAACAAAATTAAAAAATCGTGAGGGAACCGTCTTTGAAATGGGGTCGTGCCGGACTTTTTTCCAGCCGGAAACCAGATCATAGCCGGATTCCAACTGCTCGATCATGCCCGGAATCTCGGCGGGATCATCCTGCAGATCGGCGTCCATGGTGACCACATACCGCCCCTGCACCGATTTAAAACCCACTGCCAGCGCGGCACTTTTGCCGTAATTTTTGCGGAAGCTGACCGCTTTCAGACAGGGGTAACTGTTCTTAAGTTCATGCAATTCCTGCAGTGTTCCGTCGTTACTGCCGTCATCCACAATCAGAATTTCATGGGAATAGCCGGTGGGCTGCAGTGCCTGTTGTATGCGTAAAAAAAGTTCTTTTAGCGAATCCTTTTCATTAAACGCCGGAATAACGATCGAAATGTCTGTCATTGCTTTATTCACTTAGAATCAGTTGTTCTACTTTGGGATTTATAATCACCCGGTACTGACCGGGATTTAACTCCTGATTAATTTTCATATTTTTATGGAAAATCGCAACCATTTCCTTTTTAACAGGCTGCACCACCCGGATCAGGCCCGGCAGCAGAATCCCGTGATCCCGCCGGTAGTTTTCGAATTCCTGATAAAAAACGATTTCATCATCCCGGTGGATTTCAAATCGCTGCAGCGCCCCGGTTGACGGGTTTACCTGATAGCGCCATTTTTCGCCGTTCACCAGTGCGGCAAATATCCCGTTGCGGTCATCCACAAGCTGCAGATTCTCCGGCAGCCGGACATACCCCACCACGGCATTTTTAATTTCATCAAACGAGAGCCCGGTTTCCAGGAAAGTGTTATAATAAGATTCCTCCAGTCTGCCGGAAATAAAATTATTTTGATACTGATTATAAACAATAAAACGATTTTTCCCGATGAAGAATTTTCCCACATCCAGGCCCAGCGGCCCTTCCGCCTGCATGAAAAGGGTATGGGGCGCGGCATAAATTATTTTAGCAGAAAAAGTGGTGGCCATACTGGTTGATTCAACAGAAATACGTGCCTGGCTGCTCAAATTTTTTACTGCCTGAAAATTTTTCTGATAAAACTGGGGCCAGACGGCAATTCGGGGCAATGGATTTTTTAAAGTGCGGGGGGCGCTGCAGCTTAGAAAAAACAAAAGAGCAAATATCAGAAACTTCCCTGCAGAATCTCTCATAAACTTTGCAGCTTTTGCTTCAGTTTGGCATTCTCCGGCTCAATTTCCAACGCCTTCTGCCAGTAATTGCGGGCGCTTTCCGGCTGGTTCAGCTTCAGGTAAACATCGCCCATGTGTTCCAGCACCTCGGCGCTGTTTTCGCGGCCCTGCAATGCTTCCTGAATATAACGGCGGGCTTCTTCATAATTCCCGTTCTGATACAAAATCCATCCCATTGTATCCAGATATGCGCTGTTGTCGGGTTCAATTTCCAGTGCTTTCTCGGACATGAGGCGCGCCTTGTCCATTTCAATACCCCGGTCGGAAAGCGAATAGCTGTAATTGTTGAGCAGCAGTGCATTTTCGGGAAATTTGCGCAGGGCGGCTTCATACAGGGAGTCGGATTTCCCCCACATCTGCAACTGATCGTAAACAGCGGCCAGAGATACGATGGTGTTCAGATCTTCGGAGTTCAACTGGTGGGCCATTTCCAGCGGTTCCAGTGCTTTCTGATTCTGACCGGCCTGGTTCAAAGTGGAACCGTACATACTGAGTAAATCCGCATCCTTCGGCATATGCCTCAGCGCCTCTTCCAGCACCTTCAGACTCTCATTGTAGTTCTGCTGCTGGTTATAAGTCATGCTCAAAAAAATCCAGCCGAAACGGTTTTCCGGCTCTCTGGCAGTCAGACGGCTGAAATAGTCCTGTGCCTCCTCCAGATTTTCTTTTTCGAAGGAAATCCGTCCAAGCAGCTCCAGAGCGGCCGGTGCAAAATCATCAGAATCCAGCACGGGCAGCAGCACCCTTTTGGCATTTTCCGGTTCCTCCATGAAAAAATAGGCCTGCCCTAAAATCAGCCGTCCGCGGGAATCATTGCTGTCCACTTCAATATACTTGCTGTAAATTTCCGCAATCTCCTCCCAGTCTTCCTGGCCGCGGTATATCTGATAAAGGTGGTGCAGAGCGTCTTCATCAGCCGGATCCTGGTTCAGGACCCGGTGGTAAATACTGATGGCTGTGGCGGTATCATTTTCCACCTCGTATAAATTCCCCAGTACAAAAAGGGCACCCAGTTGAGTACTGTCCTCTTCCACAATTCTGTTCAGTGTTTGCCGCGCAGTATCCAGTTTTTTAAGCTGCAGGGCGGTAATGGCATATTTAAGGGCCCGCTGAACATCGGTTGGATACAGGACGGACAACTTGCCGTAGAACTCCAGCAATTTTTCATTTTTTTTCATAGTGGAATACAAAAAGGCCAGGTTGTTCTGGACGGTGGTATTATAGGGTGTTTCGCGGAAAAGCCATTCGTAATAGATCAGCGCCTGTTCATAATTCTTCATGTTATAATATACTTCACCCAGATAATTCAGGGTTTCCAGGTCTTCCGGATTGTACTTGAGGGATTTTTTTAAATGGAGAATGGCTGCCGGATACCGCTGCAGGCGCATCAAATCCCTGGCAATGCTTTTGTTAATCTGTGCGGAAGCACTGTCAAACATCAGTGCCTGATAATATTCGATCAGCGCTTTTTCATACTGATTCTGAAAATCGAACAAAGCGCCATCCAGATAGAGGCTGTAGGCTCTCTGCTGTGATTCCGGCTGCTTTTGTTTTGCGGGAGGATTTTCCTGCGGCGATTTTAACTTTTGACTGGTGGCGCATCCATTCAACAGTAAAAACAGAAACCCTAAAACCAAAAAGTACTTAAATATTTTCATTTTTATATCATCATCTTTTGATAAACTGAAATATAGGGGAACCTTCTTTTTCTTTCCAAGTGGAAATTTTTACTATGCAGACGTTAATCAGAAACTGCTTGCTTTTTATTTAATGCAGGTTCTAAGTTTGCAGGTTCTGAGTTCAAATGCAGAAATTTAATGGTTCACTAAAAGACAAGTTGCGTTCAGAAAATTTGCAAAATGACAGATTATCGAAACAGCGAAGATTTCCAAAACCGGAAGGCACAAGATAATATGAGCAACCGGCATTCCGGCCCATTGCATTATTTTTCATCTCATAAATTACTTACCGCTTCTATTATTATCGCTCTCCTTGTTATCGGGTATCTCGCCTTTCTGGTCAGCGGTCTGCCGTCCCTCACCAAATTGGAAGATATTGACCCGGCGCTGGTTACCCGGATTTACTCGGAGGACGGCAAGGTAATCCATGAGCTGTTTAAGTATAACCGGGTATATGTTCCCATAGAAAAAATTCCTCCGCATACAATTGAAGCATTACTGTCCACGGAAGACCGCCGTTTTTATGATCACTGGGGAATGGATATCCGCCGTATTCCCAAGGTAGTGCTGGTTAACCTGACTTCCTTCAGTTTCCGGCAGGGGTTCAGCACCATCACCATGCAGCTTGCCCGCAATCTGTATTTCGGGTTCGAAAAAACTTTGAACCGGAAGTTCAGGGAAATCCTTACCGCACTGCAGATTGAACGCACCTATTCAAAACGGGAAATCCTGGAAATGTATCTGAATGTGGCTTATTTCGGGCATGGGGTGTACGGAATCCAGGCGGCTTCCAAAAAATATTTCAACAAAGACGCCGCCGATCTGACCATTAATGAAAGCGCCACACTGATCCCCTTGTTGAAGTCACCGGCTTATTATTCACCAATCCTTCACCCGGAACGCTCCCTGCAGCGGCGCAATCTGGTGCTTCATAATATGGAGGTCGTTGGTTATATATCCGAGGCAACTCAGGACAGTTTAAGAGAACAACCGCTGGAAATTAATGAATTTGAACAGACCAGCAAAGTGGCCCCTTACTTTACCGAATATATCCGCCAGAAGTTAAATGCCATAGGGGATTCACTGGATTTAAATGTTTATGAAGACGGATTAAATGTTTATACCACCCTAAACTTCCAGGTTCAGGCCTGTATGGATTCCGCCATTCAAGTCCACATGCCTGAGCTGCAGGAAAGAGTCCGCAAGAAAATGAGCCGGATTCGCCGCTGGAAGGGGATGACTGATTCCCTCTTTCAGGAAAAAACAAAAGTCCAGATTGCCTTTGTGGCCCTGAACCAGCAAAACGGGCATATTCTGGCGCTGGTGGGCGGACGCGATTTCAAAGTATCCAAGTTTAACCGGGCCATACAGGCACGCCGGCAGCCCGGCTCGGCGTTTAAACCTTTTCTTTATACTACCGCAATTGATAACGGGTATACACCGGTGGATCGCATATTAAATCAGCCGGTGGTAGTGCAAAATCCGGACGGCACCCGCTGGGATCCGGAGAATTATGATAAAACCTTTGGCGGGCTTACCACCTTGCGGGAAGCATTGAAGAAATCCATTAACCTCGTGGCTGTGCGGCTTATTCAGGAAGTGAATCCCACCGCTGTTGCGGAAACTGCGAACCGGTTGGGGATCAGCACTCCATTAAGGCCATTCCCCGCCCTGGCGCTGGGCACATCGGAAGTAACACCGCTGGATTTAGTTTCCGCATATGGCGTTTTTGCAAATCAGGGTGTCCGGGTTGAACCCTTTGCCATTACCCGTATTGACGACCGCTTTGGAAATGTGATCTATGAAAAAGAACCGCGCCGCCGCGAAGTGCTGAACCGCTCCACCGCCTACATCATGACAGATATGCTGAAAAGTGTGATCAATGATGGCACCGGCGGCCGGGTCCGCTGGAAATTCGGGTTTATGGAACCGGCGGCGGGAAAAACCGGCACCACCAATGATTACACCGACGCCTGGTTTGTCGGTTTCACCCCTTCTTTAACAGCAGGGGTCTGGGTGGGACTGGATGATCCGCAGGTCTCGCTGGGACCCGGCGAAACCGGTTCTATGGCGGCACTGCCTTTCTGGGCTGATTTTATGAAGTGCGTCTATGAGCAGATTGATATGCCCGAAGGCAATTTCCCACAGCCCCCGGATGTTATCCGGCTGAAAGTCTGTGAAGAATCCGGACAACTGGCCACTCCCTTCTGCCCCAATGTGGTTGAGGAAGTATTCAAAGTTAAGTACCATCCCACAACCGAATGTGAACTTCACAATAGCCCCGAGCAGAAATCACCGAAAAACCGGGTTCTTTTTTAAAAGCCCATGGTAAGGTTGATGAATTTTGTTCGGAAACGGGGAATTGTAACTGCATGTAACCGCCCGGGTTAATCCAAATGGCAGACTCACGGCATATCGGAAAAGTAATCAAATCCACCCGCAACCACTATCTGGTTCAATTAAAAAATAAAATACTGACCTGCACGATTCGCGGCCGCCTGGCCGGCGGGGATGCGGGAGAAAGTTTTTCCCTGAAGGTGGGAGACAATGTCCGTGTTTCTGTTGTGGCAGAGGCCGAAGCGGTAATTGAAGAAGTACTTCCCAGGTATTCCAAATTGAGCCGGACTGTGGAAGGAAAGGCTTACCGGGAGCATATCATCGCCGCAAATGTGGACCAGATGGTGATTATCATGTCCGCCAAAAGCCCGGCCTTTAAACCGGGATTAATGGACCGTTATCTGGTAATTGCCGAGAAAAACCGTTTAAAAGGTGCGGTTTGCATTAATAAGATCGATCTTTCCCGGCCGGAAGAATTTGCAGATTATGCCAAGTGGTACCCGCACCTCGAATATGATTTATTCTTTACCTCCGCATTTACCGGCCAAGGAATTGGGGAGTTGAAAGAACTGCTGCAGGGGAAAGTTTCGGTTTTAGTGGGGCATTCCGGAGTGGGCAAGAGCTCACTGCTGAAAAAAATAGAACCCGCTCTTGAGCTGGAAGTCGCCGAAATCAGCGATAAAACCCGCAAAGGACGCCACACCACCAGCCATGTTGAGTTATTTCCGCTCACCTCTGGCG
>JBAPTX010000138.1:0-16251 GCA_049282375.1 Calditrichia bacterium | reverse complement strand
GTTTTTCGGCGGATTCGGGGCCGGCGCTTACCTGACAGCCGTGCTGACGCGCTACCGTTCGCGGAACGGGAACAGGTAAATCTGCAAATATATTTTAATTTAAATGGGGGAAAAATGAAAACACGTAACTTAGGCAAAGAAGGTTTAAAAGTCAGTGAACTGGGGCTGGGCTGTATGGGAATGTCCGAGTTTTACGGCAGCGGTGATGAAAAGGAATCCATTGGCACCATTCACCGCGCCATTGAACTGGGGATAACTTTTCTGGATACCGCGGATATGTACGGGCCGTTTAAAAATGAAAAACTGGTGGGGAAAGCCATTCAGGGCCGCAGGGAGGAGGTTGTGCTGGCCACTAAATTCGGAATTCAGCGGGGGGATAACCCTTCGGAGAGGCGCATTAACGGACGGCCGGAATATGTAAAATCCGCCTGCGAAGCTTCTCTTCAACGGCTGAAGGTGGATCATATTGATCTTTATTATCAGCATCGGGTGGACCCGGAGGTGCCGATCGAAGAGACCATCGGCGCTATGGCAGAACTGGTGCAGGCGGGCAAGGTCCGGTTTCTTGGAATGTCCGAAGCGGGCCCTGAAACCATTCGCCGCGCCCATAAAGTCCATCCCATTACTGCGCTGCAGACCGAATACTCGCTGTGGACCCGTGACCCGGAAAAAGAAATACTGGACACCATCCGGGAGCTGGGAATTGGTTTTGTTGCTTACAGCCCGCTGGGGCGCGGCATTCTGACCGGCCGCTTCAAAAGCCCGGATGATTTTGAGCCCGGCGATTTCCGCCGCCATTCTCCGCGCTTTCAGGGAGAAAATTTTCAGAAAAATCTGGAGCTGGTTAAAAAAGTTGAAGAGATCGCTGAAAAGAAAGGCGTAACTCCGCCGCAACTGGCCCTTGCCTGGGTGCTGGCACAGGGGGAAGATATCGTGCCGATACCGGGAACCAAACACCGCAAGTATGTGGAGGAAAATGCCGCAGCAGCGGAAATAAAATTATCCGAACAGGAATTGGCGGAAATTGAAGCGGTATTCCCCATGGGGGCCGCCGCCGGTCTGCGCTACCCGGAAGAGGCTATGAAATCTGTAAACCGCTGACCGGCTAATGACCGGAATTGCAATTTTTTACAAAACTGCCTTTCAAAATGACGGGCAGCTTTTTTTATTTCTAATGGATTGTTAATTATTCAACCTGAGATAAAATAATTAACAACAGGGTCAACTTTCCGTTAATGGCTGAAAATCGGCGGTATTGATATCGGAAAGGGAACTCATCCGGCAAAAAGTCCGCATAGCCGCTGCAGAGATAAGGGATTTTATTTTTGAAATTTCATGAAATTTTCAATCCGTGTCGGATTTTGCTGACTTTGCGAATAAGTTCAAAAAAGCATTATTTTATGAAATAAAAGATCATCTCTCGTAACAATATCGGTGAAGGGTAATGGCAGAAAAATATTTCAAAACAGCATCTCATTTCCGCGAATGGCTGCAGGAACACCATGACACAAGTGATGAGTTGTGGGTCATTTACTATAAAAAAGGTACAGGTTTGGAAAGTATCACTTATCCCCAGTCCATTGATGAAGCGCTTTGTTTCGGATGGATTGACGGGCTCCGGCAGTCTATTGACGAACAACGCTACCGCATCCGGTTTACGCCGCGGCGGCCGGACAGCAACTGGAGTCAGCTTAACCTGAGACGAGTTAAAGAATTGAAAAAGCTTGGCAAAATGGCCCCTGCCGGAATAAAAATATTTGAGCAAAGAAAACAATCCGGGGATAAATATTCCTATGAAGCACCGCCGCAGAAACTTCCAAAAGAATTTGAAGATGAACTGAGGTCCAATACCGCCGCCTGGGAATTTTTTCTATCACTTTCCCCTTCCGCGAAAAAGTTGTCCATTAAATGGGTGATGAGCGCAAAAAGAGAGGAAACCCGCCGGCGAAGGCTGACGGTTCTGATCGACTCATCCTCAGAAGGGCGCAAAATACCCCCGCTGATCATCAGCCGGAAAAAAGGATAAAGCAGCGGGGCCTGCTGCGCGCTTCCCGGCCCGTTTTACACGCTCTCCTTATATTTTCAAATTATACAAAACCCGAATTTACCACAGCCGAAAAAACTTCCGATCGGCTCTCAACTGTTGCACCTTTGCTGAATATTCTTTAGATTTGCTGCCGAAACCGGCAGGGCATCCTTGAATAAACATTTAAAAAACACCTTAATCAATTCCACCATTGCTTTTGTCTCGGCATTTATAATCACCACCTTAATTCATGAAGCGGGCCATTTCATTTCCTACCGTTTATTTGGAATAAAAGCTGTTTTATACCACAATTATGTTGAAACGGCGGAGCTGATAATTGCACTGAAAACCAGGGTGATCTCCGCAATGGCAGGGCCGTTTATCAGCTTATTCCAGGGACTGATATTTGCGGGTGTTATTATTTTTAAAAAGAACAGATCTCCCGTTTTTCTGCTGATGCTGTGGCTGAGCCTGCTGGGGTTTATCAATTTTTTCGGGTATCTGATGCTGACCCCGTTATCAACTACCGGGGATACCGGTAAGACAGCGGAATTGCTGCACATCAGCTATTATGTCAGAGTACTAATCGGTATTTTCGGCCTTGCAGCAGCCATAAGTATTGTGCTGAAAATGGGTAAATATTTTTCCGGCTTTATACCGGAAAATGACTCTGAAAATAGTAAAACAGGTTATGTTTATTGTATAATGTTTTTCCCCATCATTATCGGCAGCGTCCTGAATGTGCTGCTGGCTTTCCCGGTTGCCACGCTGCTCAGTGTTGTTTATCCGGCAACCAGCTCTTTTGTGGTAATGAGTTCATTCGGCGCGATTTTAAAAACTCCGGGTGCATCAGTACCAGATTCTTCTGTGACTCACGGTACCAGCAGATTTTTGGCTGTGATTCTGCTGTCTGCTGTAATTCTTAACCGCCTTCTTACAATGGGTTTTGGTTGAAAAGCAAGTTCAAATTGTCTGGGAGAAAATAGAGCCGTAACTGAAAACCTCAATAAAGGGGGAAAAATATGGATGGAAATTTGTCTGCATTTGAAAGGCGTTATCTGGAGCGGTACCTGAGGTCCGCCGGAAAACCAGGGATTTCTCCATTCATCTTTTATCTTTACTCCAGTATTCGCTCCATTTCCGGGATTGTCCTTATGAGCATCTCCATAATAATTACAATCAACAATTTATCCGATTATTTGATATTTCGCGTGCGGGTTCCGGGAGTTGTTGCAGGATTGGGAATACTGATTTTGGGCATGTTTTTAATCAACTATTCAAAAACAACGCAGGAGCGGAAAAAATTGGGCGCCATAATTGAAAAATTGATGGCATAATAAACAAAGCAAATCTTCAGTAAATTTACTGACTAATTCTTACGGGGAACCCCAATGCTGTCCATCCAAATCATTGTTATTCTGGTCTTTGTCCTTATTCATATTTTTGCAGGCAAGCTTCGTTTTTTACATGGTATTCCCCGCAGCCGATGGCTTTCCACTGCTGGCGGAATTTCGGTAGCGTATGTTTTTATTCACGTCCTTCCGGAGCTTGGAAGGGCACAGGAAAGACTGGGAGAGCAGTTCCCGGCACTTACATTTATTGAACATCATGCCTATCTGGTGGCCCTTCTCGGGCTGGCAGTTTTCTACGGTTTGGAAAGGATGGTCAAATCTTCAAAAGCCGGTGAGCATTCCGGGGCAGAGAAGGGAGAAACTCCGGTAGGCACAGGCATTTTCTGGATACACATCATTTCTTTTTCCTTTTACAACAGCCTCATCGGCTATCTGTTGGTTCACCGGGAGGAGCAAGATTTGCGCGGGCTGCTGTTTTTTTCAATTGCAATGGCCCTTCATTTCCTGATAACCGATTATGGATTGCGCGAAGATCACCAAAAAACTTACCGGCGGGTGGCCCGGTGGATTCTGGCTGCTGCAATCATTTGCGGCTGGGGGCTTGGACTGGCAGTTAAAGTTGGGGAAGCATTTACCGCTATTCTTTTCGCATTTCTGGCCGGCGGTGTAATCCTGAATGTGCTGAAGGAAGAACTGCCTGCGGAACGCCAGAGCCGTTTCTTTCCCTTTGCCTCCGGCGCCGCCCTTTATGCAGTTCTGCTATTGCTACTTTAACTCATTAACAATATTGTAATTTTTTTCATTTTAGGAACCTGCTGGAATCTGCATCGTGAAAAATCGTTGTAGATTTGCTTTTTTTATTCGCTGTTGTTTTCTGATTTATTATATTCTCGGGACTTTTTACTGAATTGTTCTAAATGAAAAATATTTCGCGAAGAACCTTTCTTTATCTTACCGGCAGTTCCGGCGCCGCTCTTGCAGCTACCCCTGGTGATAAGTTTATCAATAAACTCATTCCCTACATTAATCCCCCCCAATATTTTACCCCGGGCGAATGGCTTTTTTATGCCACCACCTGCCGGGAATGTCCCGCCGGCTGCGGTATGCACATCCGGCACCGGGATGGCAGGGTAACCAAAGCGGAAGGAAATCCGGGACACCCGGTGAATGACGGCACTCTTTGCGCACGCGGACAATCCAGCCTGCAGGGATTATATGATCCTGACCGGGTGAAAAAAGTGTACCGCCGGGAAAATGGCGCTACACGGTCTGAAAGCTGGGAAACTGCCCTGCAGGAAATCGGCAGCAGAATTAAAAACCGCAAAGGGCGGCTGCTTGTGCTGTCTGATCTGCAGACCGGAACGCTTGCGGAAATCATGCAGCAGTTTGCAGCAGGCTTAGGGGCGCCGGAAGTTCTGTATTACGAAACTTATAACTACGATGCCCTGAAAAAAGCGCATCAGAGCGTTTTCGGTAAACCGGTTGTGCCGCGGTACAATCTGGAGAATGCTGATCTTATTTTAAGTTTTGCCGCCGATTTTCTGGAAACCTGGATTTCGCCGGTGGAATTTGCCCGGCAGTTTTCCCGTTTCCATGAAGTGAAAAATGGAAAGATGGGCCGGTTTGTTTACCTGGGCCCGCGGATGAGCATGACCGCTGCCAATGCGGATGAGTATATCCGGGTGAGTCCGGATGAACTGGCAGGAGTGGCTGGCGCTATTGTCGATCAGATGTCTGGCGGCGGTCAAACGGTGAGTAATTCCATTGCCGGAAGCAGCCGGAGGAGGCAAACAAATGGGGCAGGGAACAGATCGGCATTATCCATTCCGGAAACAAAAATAAAAGAACTGGCCCGGCTGTTATCTGAATCGAGGAATACGGTTGTGCTGGCGGGGCCGCAAGCTTTCAGCGGCAGAACGGCACAGGAAATTGCGGAAGCGGCCGCCCGGCTCAATTCTGCAGCAGGCAGTATCGGGAAAAACATTGATTTTTCGCAGCCGCATGCCCTCACCGGAACAGCTTCTGAAGAACGGATCAGAAACTTTTTTGAAGAGGCCACACCGGATGATATCCTGATTGTCCATCATTCCAATATTGCATTTTACCGCCCGGAAGTTATTGAGAAAATCCGCCATGCCGGCACTGTTGTTTACCTTACCGACCTGCCCGATGAGACCTCCGAGCTGGCGGACTGGATTCTGCCGCTGGATACACCCCTGGAAAGCTGGGGCGATTACGAACCTTACCGGGGACTGCACTCGCTGATTCAGCCCACCATTAAACGGATGTATAATACCCGCAGCTCCGCGGAGATTTTTATCGGACTGGCTGAAGCAGCAGGCCGGAAGTTAAGCTCTCCGGTAAGCGGGCAACCTGCGGCCGATGACCGGGAATGGCTGCTGCAGCGATGGAAACAACTGCACAGTATTTCGGGGGAAAACAGCAGTTTTAATGATTTCTGGAAAAAGGCGCTGCGCAATGGCGGTTATTCGGAAGTGATTCCCGCGGAACCGATGATTACTGAAAATGTGCGCTCAACCTCCAAACCGGTTATTTCAGCAAAAGCACCCGAAGCCGGACGGGCTAAGCTGTGGCTATGGCCCTCCATTTTTCTTTTCGACGGCCGTCTGGCAAACCGCAACTGGATGCAAATTGCACCGCATCCGATGAGTTTTATTTCCTGGGCGGGCTGGATCGATATTCATCCTGAAAAAGCAGCGGAACTGGAGATTGAAACAGGGGATGTGCTGCAGGTGATCAGCGAAGCCGGTTCGGTTCGTCTCCCCGCCAATGTTACCGAAGAAGTGGCCCCGGACACTATTGCCATGCCGATCGGGCAGGGGCACACTGCCGGAGAATTGCAGGTGGCGGCGGGGATTGGCGACAATCCGCTGCGGTTGCTGCCGCATCATGTATATAGCGGTTCCTTTCCTGAAGTAATTATTAAAAAAACCGGCGGGCATCTGGAACTGCCGCGTCAGGCTTACACCAAAGATCAGCACGAAAGAAAAATCATCAGAAGCACCGAGGTAGAGAAGGTCAGAAATAGCCGGGTTGAAAAAGAAGAAATCATCTGGCCGACACCGGAAGGGTACAATAAATCCCGTGATTTATACCGTCCGCACGAGCATAAGAATCACCGCTGGGCAATGGTAATCGACCTGCATCGCTGTATAGGCTGCGGGGCCTGCGGAGTGGCCTGTTATGCGGAAAATAATAATTATGTGCAGGACCGCGGCGGTGTTCTCCAGGGTCTGGAAATGTCCTGGCTTAAAGTTGTGCCTTACATTACCCGCGAGCAGCCCCGGCGGATTGCCTGGCTGCCCATGCTTTGCCAGCACTGTGATGCGGCGCCCTGCGAGCCGGTATGCCCGGTATTTGCCGCAGTCCATAATGAGGAAGGGCTGAATGCGCAGATTTACAACCGCTGTGTGGGAACCCGTTACTGCTCCAATAACTGCCCCTACAAAGTCAGGCGCTTCAACTGGGATAATACAAACTGGCGCGAACCGCTGAACCTGCAGTTAAATCCGGAGGTTTCGGTGCGCTCCCGGGGAGTGATGGAAAAATGCACTTTCTGTGTTCAGCGTATCCGGCATGCCGAATACCGTGCGAAACAGGAACATCGTGAGCTGCGGGACGGGGAAGTGGTTCCTGCCTGCGTTCAGACCTGTCCAGCCGGTGTTTTCACCTTCGGTGATTTAAAAGATCCTGAATCCAAAGTTTCGAGAATGTACCGGGAAGAATCCCGCGGGTATCAGGTTTTGAAAGAATTGAATACTAAACCGGCGATTCTGTACCTGAAAAAAATATATCATACCGAAAACGGAAAAGGTTGAGGCTTGGGGGAGCTGAGTTTAAAACAGATCAATAATGATGTTTTAAGCGCCTTAAAACGCACGCCATCCATTAAATACTATTTAATGCTGCTGTTTCTGGCAGGGGGCATAGGCACGGCGTGGTTTGCCTTGCTGATTCAGGTGCGCAGCGGAATGGTGGTTGCCGGCATCAATCATCCGGTGGGATGGGGCGTTTACATCGGTAATTTTGTTTTCTGGATCGGGATTGCCCACTCCGGGACGCTGATTTCAGCAATCCTGCATCTGGTGCGGGCAAAATGGCGCGACACTATTTCCCGTTCCGCCGAAGCCATGACCCTTGTAGCCATTGCCACAGCCGGCAGTTTCCCGCTCATTCACCTGGGGCGCCTGTGGGTATTTTATTATGTGCTTCCGTATCCCAGCCAGAGGCAGATCTGGCCGAATTTTGCCAGCCCGCTGGTACTGGATATGGTGGCGGTGCTTACTTATCTGACCGTCAGTTTGCTGTTTTTTTATGTGGGATTAATTCCCGATCTGGCTGCGGCTCGGGAACGCATGAAAAAAGAACTGGGACCGCACCATGTGCGCAGCCGCATTTACCGGCGCCTGTCCCTGGGCTGGTCCGGTGCCGCCAGCCAGTGGCATCATTACGGCAGAGCCTACCTCTTTTTCGCAGCGCTGGCAACCCCGCTGGTGGTATCGGTTCACTCGGTGGTATCGTGGGATTTTGCCAACAGTCTGCTGCCCGGCTGGCACACAACCCTGTATGCGCCTTATTTTGTTGCCGGCGCTATCCACTCCGGTCTTGCCATGGTGCTGACGCTGGTGATTCCCATGCGCAAACTGCTCAAACTGGAGGAAATTATCCCTCCCAAACATATCGAACGGGTTGCGCAAACCATCATTGTCACTTCCGCGATTCTGGCATATTCCTACATATCAGAAAATTTTTCGGCCTGGTTTACCGGCAGCGAATTTGAACTGCAGTTCATCGGCTGGCGGGCCGGCGGTCCCACTGCCTGGATTTACTGGCTGCTGATTCCGCTGAATATTCTGTTCCCGCTTACCTTTGTTTTCCGCAGGGTACGCAAGAATATGATTCTGCTTTTCATTATTTCCATATTGATTAACATGGGCATGTGGCTGGAACGGTTCCATATTGTCACCTCCTCCACTGCTCACGACTACTTGCCCCATGCCTGGGGATCTTATGCACCCAGTGCGGTGGAAATATTTATTACACTGGGATCATTTGCATTTTTCTTCTTCTTTTTCCTGGCGTTTACCAAAACATTGCCTACCGTCCCCATGGCGGATTACAAGGAACATCATATTGAAGAGGAAGAACCTGAGGAGCAGCCCTGCGCCTCCACGCCTTCTCATACCGGTTTAACAGCCAAAACCAATGTGGTGGCAGTGTATTCCGCGCTTCCGGATTTACTGGCGGCCATTCCCAAAGTTTGTAAAAAAGGGTTTACCAGAATAGAAGCCTTTTCCCCGGTAAAATCAGAAGAATTGCAGAAGATTCTGGGGCGCGGAAAAAGCCCGGTGCGTTTCTGGACGCTGATCGGGGCAATTTCCGGGCTGGCCGGGGGCTTTACGCTGGCGCTGGGAACCGCATTCGTCAATAACCTGATTGTGGGCGGAAAGCATCCGGACGCCATCATTATTTATTGTGTAGTGGGATTTGAAGGAACTATTTTGATTGGTTCCATTGCCAATTTCCTGGCCATGCTGTTCCACACCCGCCTGTTTAAAGGAAAAACAGTTGCCGGCTACCGCCCGGAATTCACAGATGATAAATTCGGGCTGATGATTTCCTGCCATCGTCAGGAAATGGAGGCCGCAAAAGCCGCCCTGCAGCAAACAGGCCCGGGAGAAATCCATGTCAACGGCTAATGACAACAAATTCAGCTTTCTGCGTGCTGCCGGGTGGATGCTGCTGATTATCCTGGGAGCGGCAGTTTGGATTCTGGCTTTGCAAACCCGCGAAGCGGCGCCGGTGTGGCGGGCTTTTCTGGTGAATTTTTTGTTTTTTACGCCCATGGGAGCCGGGATGGTAGTGTGGTCTGCTGTGGTGGTGGCGTCCCGCGGCAAATGGATGGGTGCGGTGGAAAAATATGCGGTCGCCGGTCTGGCATTTTCCATTCCCTCCATTTTTGCACTGGTCATTTTGTGGCTGGGAAATCCCGCCTGGTCGCCATGGTATCAGCGCAGTTTCCACCAGGGGGTCTGGCTGGATCCGACTTTTATTTTTGCCCGTGATCTGTTTGCGCTGGTCTGTTTCTGGGGCGCGGCTTTCTGGTATTACTTCAGCCGGCGGAAAACCCGGAGTATTCTGCAGGGTGGTGTTCTGATCGTCATATATGCGGTAACCTTTTCCCTGATCGGTTTTGATTTGGTGATGGCGCTGGATCCCCAATGGACCAGCTCGCTTTTCGGCGGTTATTTTTTCATTTCGGGATTATACATAGCTGTTACCACCTGGACGCTGACATCTATTCTGCTTTCCCGTCCCCGGGTAGCGAGACTGCATGACCTGGGAAAGCTGATATTTGCATTTTGCATTCTCACCACCTATATGATGTATTCCCAACTGCTGCCGATTTATTATGAAAATCTGCCCAGTGAAACCCGTTTTCTGGTTCCCCGCATGAATTATATGCCCTGGCAGGCGGTCAGCATTTTTCTGCTGGTGATGATTTATCTGGGGCCGATTGCACTGCTGCTGACCCAATGGGCCAAGAAGCACGCCTGGTATCTGGGGCTCATAGCGGGACTCATCCTGATTTCCATGTGGATTGAGCGCTGGTGGCTGGTGGCGCCGGTTTTTCAGTCTGAAATACATCTGGGATTGCCGGAAGCTGCTATTTTTGCAGCATTCCTGGGGGTTTTTGCCCTGGGAATTGAACTGTTTCTATGGAAAATGCCGCTGGATTTTTATCCCATGTCGGAGGAAAAGTGAACCATACCGGAACAGAAAAACTGCCTCCCGGGAGAAAAAAAAGCCGGTTTTGGGCGGTGCTGCTTATAACAGCAGCGGGATGGCTGGTATTGCTGGCAGCCTTTCTTTTCTTCCAGTTTTATTATGAAAGCAAAATCGGTCCCGAGCAGCCGGTGCCGTTCAGTCATCGTGTGCATGCCAATAAAAAACAGATCAGTTGCGTGATGTGCCATCAGGAAGTAACCCGTTCTGCAGTGGCCGGTATTCCGCCCCTGGAAACCTGTATGTTGTGCCACTCCCGCATCATAATTCATCACCCGGAAATTGAAAATGTGCGGCAGCACTATTTTCAGCGGGTTCCAATTATATGGGAAAAGGTCACATTCCTGCCGGATTTTGTCTATTTCAATCATTCTGTGCATATTCAGCGGGGAATTGATTGCGGACACTGCCATGGCAACATTAAAGAAATGGACAGGGTGATGCAGGTTCAGAAATTTGAAATGGGGTTTTGCATTCAGTGCCACCGGGATAATAATGCGACTACAGATTGTTTTACCTGCCATCGTTAAAAGGTTGAATAATGTTTGAGTTTACAAAAAGAACAAACAGCGCCTCACTTGCCTTTTTCATTGCCGGATCCTTCTGGTTTATGGTGGGTACCGTTTACGGTTTATTTTCCGCCATTCATCTGGTGGCGCCGGAATTTTTCAATAACATCCCGTTCCTGGTTTTTGGCCGGGTCAGACCCACGCATGTCAATACAGTGGCATATGGCTTTGTCGTTAACACATTGATCGGCTGCGGCATTTATTTCACACCGGCGCTGCTGCGCACCCGCCTGTGGTCGGAACCGCTTGGCTGGATCAGTTTTCTGTTCTGGAATTTAACCGTTTTAAGCGGCCCGCTGACTTTTGCATTTGGATGGACGCAGGGCCGCGAATACAGCGAATATGTCTGGCTGGCCGATTTTTCTCTGCTGATCGCGGTGGTGACGCTGACCGTTAACGGCATTATGACTGTAATTACCCGCCGGGAAAAAATATTGTATGTATCCGTCTGGTATTTTATCGGCACGTTTATCTGGGTTGCCGGTGCTTATCCGTTAGGAAATGTGATGTGGCATCCCGCCAGCGGTGCGATGCCCGGGCTGTTGGACTCGGTTTTCCTGTGGATGTGGGGGCATAACCTGCCGGGACTGCTGCTGACGCCCCTTGCCACTGGAGTCGCCTATTTTGTGCTGCCGCGGGTTACCAAAACGCCTTTGTATTCTCATACACTTTCGCTGGTGGGGTTTTGGACGCTGGTGGCGCTGTATTCCCATATCGGCGGCCACCATATTATCCAAGCGCCGATTCCTGCCTGGCTGAAAACCATTTCCATTGTGGATTCCATGTTAATGACCATTCCGGTTTTTGTCGTGTTAATCAATCTTTTCCTGACGATACGGGGCAGGGGCGGGGCAGTGCTGGGGGACCCCGGCGCCCGGCTGGTGGTTATCGGGCTTGTCTGGTACCTGCTCACCTGTATTCAGGGGCCCATGCAGTCCCTGCCGGTGATTCAGCGGGTCACCCATTTTAACAACTGGACCATCGGTCACTCCCACATAGCCGTGCTGGGATTTGCCGGATTTATAGCGCTGGGGGGCATGTGGCATGTGCTGCCGCTGGTAACCGGCCGCAGGGTTTTTTCAAAAGGTCTGGTAAACATGCAGTTCGGGCTGCTGATGCTGGGGCTTAGCGGCTTTTTTGTGGTATTGACCATTGCCGGGCTCATTCAGGGGGAAGCCTGGAATCATGGCGAGGTGGTTTACCGGGTATTGCCGATGATAAAAGACTATATGATTGCCCGGGCTGCTTTCGGAATTGCAATCATCACGGCTGCATTTATCGGATTCTACAACCTGATGGCAACCATCTGGTTTGGTGAAAAAATCATTCTGAGCGGCAGGCGGGAGGTGGCAGGATGAAAATGACCCCGGCGCTGCTGATTGTAGGATCTTTCCTGGTATTCTGGGCTTCAGTTTCGGTAATGGTGCTGATGCCGGTATTTTCCATTGAAAATGACCAGCCCTCCGAAATCTGGCGGCCGATGACTGAAATTGAAAAAGAAGGACTGGACCTTTACGTGAGTAACGGCTGCAGTTACTGCCATTCCATGTACATCCGGGTGAATGACTGGGGACTGGGCGCCCAGCGGCTCGCCGAAGCAGGCGATTATGTGGGCATGCAGCCGGCCATCCTGGGCAGCGAGCGCACCGGGCCCGATTTGTCGCAGGAAGGCGGAGAGCATCCGGATGACTGGCACATTGCCCATTTTGTAAATCCGCGCTTTACCAGCCCGGTTTCGGTGATGCCTTCGTGGGAGTTTCTCGGGGCCGATAAAATCGGCAAACTGACCGCTTTTGTGCAGTATCTCGGCTGGAAGGATGCGGACAAACGGCTGGCCCGGCAGCATTACTGGAAGGAAAACTCGGTTACCGCCTTTGAAGCGGGGCCGGACAGCAACATTAGTTGGCTGCACAACCAGGTGCCGGAAGTCTGGCGAAAAATGCCAAACCCGTACCCGGCCACTGAAGCGGCGCTGCTCCGCGGCAAACGCATCTACCAGTGGTTCTGCATCAACTGCCACGGGCCAATCGGTGATGGCAGGGGGGAAGCGGCGCCATACCTGACGCCGACTCCGCTGAATTTTACCACGCTGCGCCGGCATCTGGTTGAAAATCAGTATATCGGCGGTATTTTTTATTATCAGATCATGAACGGTATCACCGGTACTGCCATGCCCTATTTTAAGCGGGCGCTGGAGTCAGAAAAAATCTGGGATGTTTCCAACTATCTGGCGGTGCAATTTGTCGGTTATTCTGATGCGGATATTGCCCCGGAAGGCATTGATGCGGCTTATGAGGAAATGTATGAGAATCCTTATTCACCTCCGGTGAAAGAAGGGCCGGAAGCCGGCCGTCCGCAGGAGGAAGTTGAAAAATGAGCGAGCTGTTCAGCCAGAAATTATTTCAGGCATGGGCAGGTTTTTTCCTGATTATGCTGATCGTTGTTGCCGGATTTGTTATCTGGGCGATTCGCAGTAAACAGTTTAAAAATCAGGAGCATGCCCGGCATTTGCCGCTGGAGAGTGAAATCCCGGAAAAGGATGCAGGAGAAAAAGATGTATAGATGGAGTGTTCTGCAGAATCAGTTCGTCGTTATGGCTTTGGGGGGCGGCCTTGCAATTGTGCTGGCAATGGTTTTAGTTTATCTGGCAATCTGGCGGCCTCGGCGGGGAGATGAAGTGCAGCATGGGTTTAAAGGTTTTCTTCGCTCAATTCCCTGGGTTCTTATTTTCACCATTTCCACTTTTCTGGCATACGGGGTTATTCAGGTGATTTACCATATTTTTCATCCGCCGACGTTTTAGGGGTTTCGCCCGTTTTAAATTTTTGCTTTCAGAGGTTGCACCATGATCCATGAAGATGAGAAAGAAAATCAGTCTACAGAGCGCTACGAAGAATATTCGGTTGTGAGCCAGACAACCGGCTGGATAATTATTTTTGCCTTTACCGCCCTGATTCTGTGCTGGGCAGTTTTTGTGATGGTTTCGGTGCCGGATGTACCGCGTCAATGGGATTTCGGTTCCCTGCCGGATACGCCGGCTAAATCGGTATATTCTTCTGCCGTTCCGGCTGATTCGCAACAGGTTCCGCAACAATTCCCGGTTTTGCCCGAAGCGGAACCGCTGGAGGCTCCGGAGAAATAGATGAATATTCCTTTCAATAAAAAATATGTGTTTATAACCGGAATTTCCCTGGCCCTGATCTCGTTTGTGATTGGCTGGTTTCTCATATTTACCAGCACGCACATGATCAGGCAGCCGAATGTACGCACTTTTGAAACCATTCTTCCCAATCCGCCGGATGGGGCGCTTCCCGTGCAGGATCAGATTGAGATAGAAGATTCGACACTGGCGAACCCGCTGCCGGTAAGCCGGGAAAACCTGCAGAGGGGGCAGGTTTATTATCAATATTATTGTATTTTCTGTCATGGGGAAAAAGGCCGGGGCAACGGGCCGGTGGGCCACAGCTACATGCCCAAACCGGCTGATTTAACCTCGGATTCCCTGCAAGCCTGGCCCGATGTGCGCTGGTACCGTTCCATGCTGTCCGGCACCGGCCATGCGCCTGTGCTGGAAAAAGTGGTTCCTCCCGAGCACCGCTGGTTTGTGGTATTATATGCAAAATCTTTGAAGAAAAGATAAATGCCGCCGGATTGCTGCTGCCGGGGCCGGCTTTTCTTGATACAGTTTTCTAACGGTTTGAACAACGATTTGCCCATCACCCGGGACCATGTTTATGAGTCTGGGACCAGCAGCCGGACATATGTTTGAGAGATGGCTATTCAAAATGTGAGGCGGGATTGAGTACTGCCGAGTTCGCCCTGTGATTTAATAATTAAATTGCAGCGCCAATCCGTTGCCGGTAAACCCGACAGAGAGATTATTTGCGGATTCTGAATTCTGACTCGTCAAAACGCTTGCCACCCAGTAGCCGATTGCGCCGCCCAAAATGACATCCGATGCCCAGTGCTGGCGGGTGTCCAACCGTTGAAGCGCCACCGAAATGCCGATGGAGTAAGCCGGGTATTTCACCCACCATTCCGGATACTGTTTGGCAATTACTGTCATCATGGAGAAAATGCTGCTGGTATGCCCGGATGGATAAGAACGGTATTCCCGTGAATGACTGAATTTAAACAGATTAAAATCCGACGGTTCTTTGCCGGTGTAAGGGCGGGCTCTTCCGAAAACTTCCTTGCCCAAGCGGGTAATGGTGGTGGTTATGATAAAACTCTCCGCTAAAATACGGGCGGTACCGAGCATTTTATGGTTTTTGAATGCCAGTCCTCCCGCAAGCATAACGCCCGTAAATCCAAAGGCTACTATTGTTCCCCCGATGCGGTCATAAACTTTTCCTGCTTCTGCGAGGTTTCCTGCGGATTGCTTTAGCAAATCCGAATTGTCTGCAGCCATTTCATCATTAATCGGTTTGTCCAGAAAATAGACAAATCCGGCAGTAATTGCCCCGAAGGATCCCAGGAAAAGCCTGTTGTTTTGCGTCAAATGAGCCGGCGCCAGCAACACGGATTTAAAATCGCTGCCTGCCTTTGATATACAGTTAGTAGGCTGGTTTGGAATAATCTTCGAATCCGGCCCGCTTTTACAAATGCCGTTAGAATTAAAAATAAACAGGAAAATTACAATTGAAGCACGAATTATAAAAGTATGACTCATAATTCTCTTTGCCGATTTTGCATCTTTAACCGTGAGGTTTGATTGGGAAACTGAACAACAGTCCACCCTGCGGCACCCAGTCCGTGGCTTTGGAAGTGATTCCCAGTGAATTATTCAATTTCAGATAAGCCCAATCCGCAAGACGCAAATGCACGCCGGTAATCAGGTTCCATTCATCCGGTGCGCCGCCTTCGCCGCCTTCGATTCCCAGATTCAGTAACCCGGAAGGTGAAAATCTCCTGAGATATTCGATGGCCGTTTCCCCGATGTCGGGCGATGACGCTTCCCGGTTGTATTCCAGATCTGTGCGAAACAAAAGCGTTCCCCAGGAAAAGCTCTTGATTACCCCGATGCCCGGCTTAAAATTCCAATCCGGATCACGAATCAACAATTTGCCATTTTGTGATGGAACGGTAACGTCCAGGAAACCGAAAATTTCCGGGCGGCCTTTGGTTTCCTTCGCCCAGCGCATCCGAATCTGCCCCTCAAAATCTCCCAATCCGGTTTCGTGAATTTTTGGCGGAAGCGGGCTATGGTCATCCGGCGACTTTTCGAACCGGACATCCATGTAGGCAAATTCAAACTCGGCCACCAACCAATCTGTGAATCCGTATCCGACATAGATCTGCTCGCTCGATCCATGAAATTTCGCCCGAAAATCTTCGTCCTTGCCATATCCATACTGGGCGGGCTGGTACTCCCGGTTATTGTCAAGCTGGTATTCAAAAAAAGGATATACCAGCAGCTCACCGGGACGAATAAATGTGCCGAACAGAGAAGTCGGGATTGCCGCTCCTCTATCGTTTGGGAACGGGGGCAGATTTT